>CAZNIL010000004.1:40286-44582 GCA_964573085.1 uncultured Methanoregula sp. | reverse complement strand
TATCATATCGATCGCATGAAACGGACACACGAGCTTGGAAAAGGAGCGTGAAATGAGTGATTCATTTTTCAGAACAGACATTTGAAACCCTGTTTGATGCAGTTCCTGCACTGGTTTTCGTAACCGATGACCATGAAAAGATCCAGTGGATTAACCGGGCTTTTCTTGAATTTTTAATAATTCCAAAGGAAGCCGCTTTAGGAAAACATTGTTCTGACATTTTTTTTAACGGGATAAATGAGCCGGTAATTGATATTCCGGGGATTGTCTGTTCGGGCGAGATACAAAAAGGAATAATACAGACTTTTTTCCTGCAGACTGGTGAAGAAAAGGTTGCAAAACTGGATATTATTCCGTACCGGAATGATGATGGGATCGTCAATACTATCATCGGATTTGGCATTGATATCACCGAACAGCACCAAATGGAACAGATCAAACGGGATGTATATGAGCAGCTTGAAAAGAATATCGAGCAGTTTGCTATACTCGGCGATCACCTGAGAAATCCCCTTACCGTTATCATCGGGCTCTGCGACATTCTCAAAGATGAGCTACTGGCAAAAAAGATCATCGTGCAGGCAAAAGAGATTGATATCATCATCAACCGCATCGATAATGGCTGGATAGAGGCCGAAAAAATCCGGGATTTCATGAAAAAATATTATGATGTCGGGGTCAGGGGAACCCACGAACTTGTGGCACGGACAATCCATGAAAATTATATCGGGCAGCAAACAGGCCTTGGTATGACACCCGAAACAAACCCCTCCATGCGCCCATGGAACGAGTTACCGCCCCAGTTAAAAGATATCAACCTCCACCAGGCTTAGGATATTGCAAAAAAATTACAGATGATCGGGTGCGGGATCAGCATTTCCGGGAATGATGAGAATCCAAAATTTTCATTTAGCGATGAAGAAATTGAGATGCTTACAATCGATGAGCATGAACGATGGATGAATGAAAAATTGAGAAAGGGCTGGGTGTATGGTGCCAAAAGATCAGATCCCGACAGGATCCATGATTGTCTCGTCACCTGGGACATGCTCTCTGAGTCCCAGAAAGATAAAGACCGCCATGCGATCATTGTTTTACCGGGCATCTTGGCAAAAGTAAACCTGAAAATTATCCGTTTTTCAAAATTTTTGTAAATATAAGAGATTTTAATATATTTTGAGTGCATTCATGGATGAAAAACCCATCCAAACAATTTTGTAGCTTCCCATACTCCCAATGTTTAGTAACAATATTCAGGTAATCTGAATAAAAAAATGCAGTGAAAAGAGTTGGGCCAGATGACTGAGAAACGGATTATCATTCAGGAACTGGGTGAAGACGGGCTGCTCCTGCCAGTGCTCGTGAACAGGGCGCTGTTGGCAAACGACCGGATCAAATACTTTTTTACTCTCCTCCAGACTGCACAGGAGCGAGCAGACCACCCGGAGCGTGCATTGCCTACGATGCGGACGGAGCGCGAGACTGCGGGCATCGAATCAGAGCAGTATGACACGGTGGTGCTCGGCGCGCAGCGTATTGATGAGGAATTGTATTCATTCCCCTTTTTGCCTGATATCCTCTCGGGGATCCGCGACTGTATGGAGGAGATGATAGCCCCTTTTGCCGCGCACGGGCGTGAAGAGGCGCAGGGTTTTATCAAAAGGAAGGATTCTCTGATCGGAACGCTGCATGAAGAACCTGAAGGCACCATCTCATCATCCCTGATCAACACGATTACTTCAGGGGAAGCGGGTACCGATGACAGCCTCCACCTCCTTGTCATGGACCTCCACCGCGCCCTTAACCAGCTTCAGACCGAACTGTCAAAAGAGACCATCGAAGGCGCCATGACCTATATGCTGGGCGCCGGTGACGATGTGCTCGTCCGTGCATTCATGGCGGGCATCAACCGCACCTCCCCGCTCCGGTTCGATCACCCGGGACTGGGGACCACCGCTACTCGTACGGGAAACAAGCTCCTGATCCAGAACGATATCGGCGTGACCGATGCCCATGTGCTCGTTGTGAATGTCGAGGAAAAGACCGTGTCGGTAGTATACACGGATATCCATATGCAGCGCCTCGATTTCTTCCAGAGCCTCTTTGAGGGCTGGCAGGTGCGCTGGCAGGATACTCTTTCACGCAGGGGATCCGGGCAGTTTGAGAAGAAGGTGTACCATCTTTCGGTCGGGACGTACACGGCTGCAAACGATGCGGATCTTGCCGGTTTTCTTTCCCACCTCGGCTCCCGCATCGTTTTTTTGATCGACTGGAACCGTGCACGCAAACAGCTGCGCAATTTCCTGCTCAACAAGGATGCCATATCGGTCCTGCGATGGGCTGCTGATAAGGAAGTAGGGCATATGGGATTTCTCCGGCTCGGTGGCGATAAGCTCATTTATGGTGCGCTTGAGCTGGCAGCCAGAGTCCCGCTCCGGTATGGCGAACCTCTCCATCAGCTTCTCGGGCGGGACCGCAGCATTGAATATCTCAAGTGGGTGTTAAAGACTGCGACAACCGGTCTCCGCGCAAACAACCCGCGCCTGCTCATACAGGACGAGATAAAGGCAGAATTGCTCCGCTACTTCCGTTCTGCACACGAAGGGCTGGTGGAAATCTGCATAGACCATGCTTCACTTCTGATTGAAGTAGGTACAGCAGTCCGCGACTCCCTTCTCTATATCCAGCGGTCCGGTGATGCAGATTTTGTTGTACGGAGTGCAAAACGGGCAAAGGAATGGGAGAGCCGGGCTGACCAGCTCGTCATGCAGGTACGTACCCTTTCCAAAAGGATCGAAGAGGCCGAGTTTTTTCTCCTGCTCATCGATGCTGCTGATGATGCGCTCGATGAACTGGAGGAAGCATGTTTTTTTACTACCCTGCTCCCGTCAATTGCCAGTTCAAAACCGGTAAACCGGAAGCTTGCTTCAATGGCTGAACTCGCCGTGAAAGCAGGACAGGAGTACCTCAAAGTGCTCATCGCTGCGCAGGGTATACGCAAGGATTACAGCCGCGATGAGATGCAGGAATTCCTGACCGCGGTAAACCGCGTGATTTCCCTTGAGCATGAATGCGACGAAGCGCTCCGTCTCACAGAAAAGACGATCATCTTTGAAAGCACCGATTACAAGGAGCAGCGCGTGTACTTCGAGATCGCCCGGATTATTGAGGAGGCGACCAATTCCCTGATGAAAGCCGTGTATATCATGCATGACACAATCCTCGAAGGAATGAACCGGTAATTCAACGTATGTCAATTCCACTCGCGCACCTTGCGCTGTTCGGGCCCGGGCTGCAGAATGTTGTTCCTGAAGCAGAATTTGGCAAAAAAGCTGCGGGGCTTGCCGAAATGGCGGCGCTGGGAATCCCGGTTCCCGCCGGGTTTGCCCTGCCGGTCGATATCTGCCAGTCATATTTTAAAAATGCGGAAGTCCTTAGGGATGATGTCCCCCGGCTCCTCCAGCAGGGAATGGCACACATCGAAAGGGCAACCGGCACCACGTTCGGGGGTGTGCGCAGGCCACTCCTTGTTTCCGTTCGCTCCGGGGCTCCCGTCTCGATGCCGGGAATTATGGACACGATCCTCAATGTTGGTCTCACTCCGTTAACCGTCCGTGGGCTTCTCGCATATACCGGTAACCCGAGGTTTGTGTACGATTCCTACCGCCGTTTTTTGGAAAATTACGGGACCAGCATCTTTGCCCACCCCCCTTCGCGCTACGCAACTCCGTTAAAGGAGATGATAAAAAAGGAGGGGGTGGCGGATGAGCGTGAACTGGATTACCAGAGCTTAAAAACACTCTGCACCATGTACCAACAGATCTATTCGACTCCTGACCAGCAGGAATGCCTCCATGATGTACACCAGCAACTGGTCCAGTGTACTATCGGAGTGATCCGTTCCTGGGCAAGTCCCCGGGCAAAGGCGTTCCGCAGCTCCATGAAAGTGCAGGACGGAACCGGTACTGCAGTTACCGTCCAGGCAATGGTCTTTGGAAATATGGGGGCTTCATCCGGAGCCGGGGTTGCATTTACCCGGAACCCGTGGACCGGGAACAGGGAGATGCTTGTTGACTTCCGGTTTGGCGCACAGGGCGAGGATGTGGTATCAGGTGACCGGGAAGCGATGACCCAAGCCGATATCATCAATGTGATGCCGGACGTTTACGAGGAACTTCTCCAGATTGGCAAACGTCTTGAGACACATTTCCGTGACATGCAGGACCTTGAGTTCACGGTACAGGAAAGGAAACTGTACCTTTTACAGAGCAGGGTGGGAAAGCGTGCGCCGCTTGC
>CAZNIL010000004.1:0-40186 GCA_964573085.1 uncultured Methanoregula sp. | reverse complement strand
AGGAAAGGAAACTGTACCTTTTACAGAGCAGGGTGGGAAAGCGTGCGCCGCTTGCAGCCCTGCAGGTTGCTGTGGACCTCTGTGACGAGGGGCTCATTTCCCCTCCCGAAGCACTTGAACGGCTCACGATGATCGATCTCGCATCCATCGGGATCCAGACGGTGCAGGCTGAAGAGCCGCCCATAGGTTTTGGAATCTCCGCATCGGGAGGGGTTGCGCAGGGAACTGTTGCGTTGTCCAGTGTCCGGGCAGAGAAGGATGCTGATGTCGGCCCTGTTATTCTCGTGCGGGAGACTGCATCCCCCGATGATATTGCCGGCATCGACCGGTCCGCCGGAATTCTGACAGCCCGCGGGGCGAGGACATCCCATGCGGCAGTGGTTGCACGGCAGCTGGGCAAAATCTGTGTGGTAAACTGCACCGCACTGTCTATCGATCCCGTGCGTCATCGCTGTACTATCGGGACCGTAACCCTGCGCGAAGGCGACTTCATCTCCATTGATGGAAATACCGGTGCGGTATACCGCGGCCGGGTCAGGATCCTCTCAAAGCGCCCCGATGAACTTATTGCAAAAATCCGCCACTGGCAGACCACGACGGCCTGATTTTTTTAATGGGGTTCTCGTATCAACCCAAAAGATATCAAAAGGCAGGCTATTTATCCATTATTGGATGGGCGTGGCATATTTCAGGCATTAATTTTAAAAACACTTGAAAAATTCGATTATGTTATATGTTAGCACACCGCACGATTTAAGGATAGGATGTTAGGACTACCATTGTTGACAGTCGTTAGTGTTGGAGGCGCCGTCCTCATCATCGTGATCGCCCTCGTCCTCTGGGGTCTGTCTTTTAAGGAGACACCGGCATGATTAATCCCGTTACTGCAGGCCTTGTCATCATTTACTGCATCGTCCTTATCGGGATTGGCGTCTGGGCCTCAAAGAAGATCCATTCCATGTCAGATTACGTGGTTGCCGGGAGATCACTCGGGTTCTGGGTCTTTTTGATGCTCATGATCGGGTCAGTATGTTCCGGCATGTCGCTTCTTGGAGTATCCGGTCTCGGATTTAAATTTGCCTGGCCGACCATATGGGAGCAACTTGCTGTCCCGCTCTCTATCGGGTTCTGCATCATCTTCTTTGGTGTAAAGATGCACAATGTCGCAAAGACTGCCGGGTATCTCACCGTGCAGGACTACCTTGCACACCGGTTTGAAAGCCAGAAAGAGCTCCGCGGTTTGTCCGCCATCTCAGGGATCGTCGTATCCCTGATCTATCTTGCCGGGCAATATACTGCAATAAGCATCGTCCTGATGTGGCTATTCGGACTCCCTCACTGGATGGCGCTGCTTATCGGTGCTGCAATCGTGACCGTATATACGGTGATCGGGGGACTCTATGCAGTAGCATGGACAACGCTTGTACAGGGGCTGATGCTGATCATCGGTGTTGTCATCATGGCGCCCATTGTGATCATGGCTGCTGGCGGATTTACCAATATTAATGAGGTGATGGCAACCGTAAATCCGACAAATGTAGATCCGTGGGTAACCGGTTCCGGGGCGGTATTTACACCGGCATACATATTCTCGTTCTTCCTTCTGCTCACCATCGGGCTTGCCTGCGCACCCCATGTCATCAACAATATTCTGAGTGCTAAAGATGTGAAATACTTCAAATGGGCCCCGCTGATTGCATTCCTTGTATACGGAGCAGTCATGTTCCTTCTGAAGTTCTCAGGATTTGCCGGCATTGTCCTTGTCAAAGAGGGCATGGTCACGCTTCCCAAGGTGCCGAATGCCTCAGACTTCATTTTTATCTACGGGGTCGAGTACGCGTTGCCAAGTATGTTTTTATGGGGTATCTTTGCAGTGATCGTGCTCGCAGCGGTCATGTCCACTACGGACCGTCTGATGCTCACGATTGGCACATACTTCTCCTGGGATATCTACAAGAAGATCCTCAACCCGGATGCACCGGACAAAAAGGTACTGCTCGTCAGCCAGATATCCGTCATTCTTGCCGGTGTCATCACCTTGATGCTTGCGCTCAATCCGCCCGACATGCTGGTCTGGCTGATCTGGGCAGGAATTGGCATCATGTTTGCCACGTTCTCTGTCCCGCTTCTTGCCGGGCTTTACTGGCGCGGGGCGACACGTAAAGGCGCACTTGCGTCAATGGCGCTCGGCCTGATTGCATCGCTTGTCTTTGGCGGGATCTCCTACTTCAAGGTTGCACCCCTCCCCATGCACTTCTCATTCTTCGCTTTTGTGATCTCGGTTGTCGCAATGATCGGTGTCAGCATGATAACAGAGAAGACCAGCGAGAAGGTGCTTGACGAAACCATGACCGGGTGGTATATCCAGAAATAATGATTTTTTAAATCCCCTTATCTTTTCTGATATTGCAGGAGGTCACATCATACTTTATCTGCAATATTCCGGATTACCAGACACTTGGTGGACTATTGTCAGCCGGCAGCAGGAGAGAAAGGAAAAAATGAGTTATGGCAGATCCTGCCGGTGCCGGGGATGAAGATCGCATCTTCCCGGTATATAGAGTGCAGCGGAATATTCCTCAATGAAATCCGAATCGACAAGCAGGTCGATATATACCATCTTATCTGCAATGGTTTCTGCCTCCTTCCTTTTCTTTACTGAGAGGAGTGCCGCCGCTGCCCCGGTAAGAGAACCGTTGCCGAGTGGATGGTACTCAGCGTTGAAAAACCAAGGCATGATGCCGAACCGAGTGATGCTGGATAAGTCCGTATAGGCACCAAACGCACCGGCAAGATACACATGACGGATATCCTCGAGTCGAATCCGATATTTTTTCATCAGTACGCCGATTGCACCATAGGTGGCAGCTTTTGAATCCATGAGATACATCATGTCCTGTGACGTGATGACAATATCCCAACCGGTTGCTGATTGATCCTTAGGCACCAGCACATATTCCAGCCCGTTCTCACCATGTATTACGCCAGGTTTTCCATCTACCAGTTTCCCGGTAAAATCAAGAATTTCAGCATCCGCCATCGCAGCTGCGGCATCGATGATCCCGGACCCACATATCCCGCGGGGTCGCTGGTTGCCGATTGTTATCCATGTAGCCGCTCCGGTTTCCGGATCAATGGTCACATGCTCAATGGCACCCCGCATCGCCCGCATCCCGTTACGGATACCAGCTCCTTCAAACGCCGGACCTGATGCGCAGGAGACTGATGCGAGCCATTCTGCATTTCCAATAATGATCTCGCCATTTGTCCCAAGATCAATCAGGAGCGAGAGTTCTTCAGAACGGTGCATACCGCTGACAACGATATCCCCTACTGCATCTCCACCGACATACCGGCTTACGTTGGGGAGGCAGTAGACATATGCTTCAGGATTGACTTTCAGGTCAAGATCACGGGCTTTTTTTATCCACGGTTTCCGGTCCACAATGGCATCGGCTAACTCAAGACCTCTGGGATTACGACCGGTAACTAGATACTGCATAACCGTATTTCCTGCAAGACAGATCTCATTTATCGCAGTTCTCTCTATACCGTTTGATGCTGCCAGTTGGCTGATGACAGTATTGATACTCTCAATCGCTGCCAACCGCAGCTTTTCGAGCCCGCTGCGTTCACGGGCAAACGCGAGCCTGGTAACAAGTTCCTCTCCATAGGTGATCTGATGGTTCAGGGTCGATGCCTGCGCACAGAAATTCATGTCCACAAGATTGAACATCATGCCGACTACGGTTGTTGTTCCAAGATCAATTGCAATGCCATAGTTCCTGCCGGTGGTATCACCGGCTTCAATCGCGATAATCTCCGGATATCCTGTAGATTCAGAGATGGTGACTGTACTTATACCGCTGGCTGATATGAGGTATCGGTGCTGTTCAGGGGTTATATGCGGGCGTTTTCCAGTATAGCCTTCGAGCCGGAGGGTCTTCTTGTCGCCCGGAGGGACTGCAGCCGGTTCTGTACTGATCTGGTATTTCATAACAGATGGGGAAATCACCTTTTCATCACGGCAGATGCCAAGGAGGATCTTCGGGGAGTCGATCCTGCTCTCGACCGGGATGGTGAATTCACAGTTTCCCAGAAGATAGGTCTGGCAGGCAAGACAGTAATGCTGCTGGATCTCATCCATGGAGAGACCACGGGTGCTTTCCAGCGAACCTGCTGTGCAGTTGCCGCGGATATGGATCACCTTGCATTTTTTACACTCCCCCTTGCCGCCGCAGATGCTCTCGATGTATATGTCCGCCTGTCTGGCAGCATTCAGTACGGAAGAATGTTTCGGGACGCTGGCGATCTTGCCAAGCGGGTGGAAGATTACCGTCACTGATTCATCCATACATGCTGTCGCTCCATTTCCGAAATCATCATGCTGGCTGTCAATATCCTGCTGCTTCTGTAAATGTGGCACATCTGATTCCTTTTGAATGCTCTTCAGGATTGAACAGGCCAGCGATCCTTGATGTAGTGAGGAATGCCGGATGAATCCTTTGGTCCGACCAGCACTCTCCATCCAGTCACCTCTTCGGTATCCCCACTGATCCGTGCTGCAAGGCCCGGAATGATCAGAATAGTGTGATTGACCAACGACCCGACATTAAATTCTTTTAATGCCGCAGTTATCGTATCCGGCGTCAGGTTTCGCCCCGCAACCGCACTCTCGACACTCAGACCCCCGGTATCAATGACGACAAGGTAACAGTCAAGGTTTGCAGCCTTGATATCAGATTCAACCGTGAAATAGGTCAATGCATAATTGGAGGTCACAAGGACCGGGGAATCCCGATCAGGTTTTCCATACTCCCTTATACCGGCTTCCACGGAGACAGGTTTTCTTGGATCCGTATAGATATTAAACCGCCAGATGAGCTGGGGGAGAAGGACCCATCCGTCAAGGCTGTGCATGATCAGTAGATCAGCATACCGTGTCAGAAGCATCGATGCAGTGACCGCCTCCCGCCATTTCAGCACATCTTCGGATATTTCACACCCGGTCCATATGGCCATGGGCACCCCAAGAAGCGGAAAGCCGAACAGATCATCATAATTGCGGCACGCACCTGTCCGGATTGTAGTGAAGTTGTGGATGGTTTCGGAAAGCCCGTTTTCAGCAGAGGTACCGGGATCGAGCACGAGATCAACTACCCCGTACTCAAGCAGTGTCCTGACCAGTGATCGCAGCAGTGAAAGATCATGCGGAGCAAAAACCACGAGCGGGCATTTATACGTTATCGCCAGTTCTGCCATCTGTTTCCAGTTGTCCTTTGTTGCGGCATACATCAACGGTTTCCGATCGCCTGCAACCGTGAGCCCTGCTTCCATAACCGCCGGATCCAGCGAAACGAGAATAACGGGCAGCGATGAAATATCCAACGTTTTTTTCACGGTTGTCCTGAAGGTGTCCGGGTTCCCTGAAACCGAACGGATGGCAATTGCATCAAGGGTGAGTTTCCTCCCGATATAATTGTAGGAGAACTGTTCGATCTTCTTAACTCTCAATTTCAGATCTTCGTCCGGAAGAAAGTCATGGACGTCAACTGCAATCGATGTCGGGTTATGATAGGTGAACTCATGGCGCTGGAGGACATATTTCCCGCCAATGGTAAGGCAGGTATTTCCTGCCCCGAAGGAGACCGAACGCACTGGCGGTGCGAGGAGTTCTGTCAGATGGAGAAGGGCATCACGATACTGGTCAGTATACAGTGGCGGACAATCAGTAAGCACGCGTTCGCCGTTCACGACTCGGGTTGCAAATGCCATGCAGTTGGATTCACCGCACTCTTTGCAGTTGGTCTTTGGCAGAAACTTGTAGACATCGATAGGACTGATCTCACGGATGCTTTTCTTTTGCTTTCTTTCCAGAGATGCGGTGCTGTTCATACCCTCACACTCGCCCAGTCCTGAATCCTGTCTGTCGGTTCCTGTCCCGGTGTGGCAAGCTGGTGAATGACACCCCGGAGCGTACGCACGGCGGCAGGATGCATTATCAGGAAGAGATCGACGCCGGCGAGCAGCAGGGTCAGCGCGTTGACTGTTTCCCAGAGTGGTCCACGCAGCTGGCGGGAGCCATATTCCGGGGGAAGCTGCATCCATGCCTCACGGGCGGCCCATGCATTAGTGGGTGCAGAGATAACCGGATGGGCCAGTTCGCTATCACCCATCAGTGCGGCATACCGTGCCCGTTCATAGATAGAGAAGGAATATTCAAGTCCATACCCCAGTGCACTTGTCGTCAAATCCATGACTATCTGCTCAGGGGGGAGGTACGCGTACAGCCTGCGGTTGAGCTCCTTGGCGCTGTTGAGTTCAAGCGCGGTAAAGGCGAGCACCACATGCCCGTGATCACGGGCCGCGGTCGCGACCTTCTCAAGGGTCTTCTGTTCTGCCATGGCAAGGGTGACGGAATTGATTAACAGGCGTTCGCCATCAGCCATTTCTGCAACACGGGTAAAGACCTCGGCATCCTTCTTCGGGTCGCCGCAACCGCCGACAATGAGCGGGACGTCAACGGCCTGCAGCACCTCCTCGATAGTCCTGACGGCATCCGCGGGCGGGGTGTCTTTGATGAGCGGGTCGGTGCTCATCAGGTGTACCGTGACCATGTCCGCACCGAGCTTTTCCACATTGAACCGCGCCCATTCCGCGGGGTCGTGCATGACTTCCTGAATATGTTCCTTCAGTACCTTGGGAAGGGAAATCTCCATGTCAAAGACGTCTAAAGCAATGACAGGATCATGGATTGGCGGGTTGGTGATGGCAGAATATGCCGGCATGGTGGCACCACCGATCGTGAATGTCCTGCCCCGGCTGCCGCCCCCGCTCCTTGTTGCTCCCAGCGTGACCTCCCGGATTTTTCCCTGATATTCTGTAGCCTGCGGGATGAACGGTGCAGCAATGAGTTCCACGGGCCTGGCTTTTTGCACAGCCTTTTCTGCCGGTTGTCCGGGCGGCGTAAATGTTCCCCGTGGTATGAACAGATCGAGATCACCAATCTCCATGGAAAAGTTTTCCAGTTCGACCTGCTGGACACTCCTTAATAATTCCAGGATTCCGGGAGCGAGTGCGAGTACCTGTTCAATATTTCCATTGTTGTCACGATTTTTTGGGGTCATTGTGCTCACCTCCCTTGTGCGAGCCGGGTTTTACGGGCTGTATGATCACTCTTTCTGCAGTAATCCTGGCGTTCTTGAATATGATCCAGAAACCACCCGCATTGACGGGAACATCTCCTGCCCGGAATCCCGCAGCTCCGGCAGGGGAGATTTCCGGTATTGTCTCCTCAGTCACCCACCGCTGAATGACAGGATGGGTATGACTGTTAAGAAATTCTTTCAGTTCTGGAATGGAGCTCACATCGTTCTCAGTCGCGATTTTATCATACACGGAATCCGGAATAAATGTTTTAAGTCTCTCCTTTGTTTCCTGCGGTATCCATACCACCCGGTCATAACCCCCGTCAGCGCACAGGAACTTTTTCGAACGCATGTACTCCACAGAGATCCCGTGGAACCCATCTATCTGGCGACCACCCGCGGTCGAATCTGCCATGGTTGAAAATGCCAGCCCGTTGACTGTTACATCCTTAAAGCCACGCAGGACGATGCCAAAACCGTCCACTTCCGGGATATAGAATGCAATACCCTCAAAACAACCGCAGGATGTGTGCGGGTAACCGAACGCCGTGTAAAGTTGGACACGGCTCACCTCGCCCATGGACTTCTTTTTCGCGTTCTCGTTTACGCTGGTATATTCTCCCTTCTCCGGATCAAGGCATTCGCCTTTCTTAATGGCATAAATCGGACCTTTCGGGTCGATTCCGGCCGCTGCACGACCATCAAACCAGCTGATGGCACCACAGTTTGCGTACCGCTGGGGAGTAATGACACAGACATGGGTGGGGGCAAATGACTGGCAGAGATCACACCCGTAAAACGTGTCCACTTCCTCATCGGTAAGCCCGCGTGCGCGTTCATCCCTTGCATCATAGATTGAAAGGGCTTCAGTATAGAGCGGGTGAATCTTTTCTGCGTCGGTAATAAACGTGATCTGGACTTTCTCGATAAACGGCAGCTCGTTTTTGTAAAGTTCGATGAGTACAAGCCCGATATACTTGAGAGAATCAAGCCCTTTTTTGAAGGCTCTTTTTGAGAGCCGGATCCAGATATCGTACCGCTGGTTGAGGTGCATGAACCCTTCGATATAATTACTGTACTCATGGATCCTCCGCTCTATCACCCCTTCAAGGTCCTTCTCAAGACGGGGGCCTGCAATTTCAACAAGGATTCCCAAGGGATAGCTCTTCTCCTCTTCCATCGCGGAAATATCCAGGCCGCTGATGAGCACTGCACCATCTGAGATCTCCCCGGCATTCCTCACCCGGACAATCTCGAACTTCTCGGAGATTTCCGGGCCCCCCAGCTCGACCTGCATATCATTTTTCCGCACCCGTTCGCCCTCATGGACAAGCCCGACTTCGACCGGAATGTGCTCAAACATGGTCCGCCACCATCATGTCAGTCCCCGAAATGCTCAATGATGCCCTTGAAATTCGCAGCCCAATCCTTGATGGTGCTGTTGGGAAACGACCAGCTCGCGTTGGGCTGGTACACGCAGTCAAGGGTCATGGTCTTGAGATGCGGTGCGAAATGCTTGAGCCCGGAAAGGATCGTCCACTCCATGTAATACGGCAGCCCGACAAAGATCGCAAGGTCGTAATTTCCGTCTCCGTCAAGGCCTTTCCAGTCAGGATCTGTAAGCCGGTTGCCGATGTCCATTGCCGGCATCAGGCCGGCAGTCACGTACCCCCTTTTCAAGAACTCCCGGTTGGTGCTTGCCGTGACAATGACAGGGATGTCTGCCTTTTTGGCCAGTTCAATCAGGCAGTCGATCAGTTTCTTACCTTCGATCTCATATTCGATAGCACCGTGGCCGACAATCATGATCGGGCGTTTTGCCCGCCGTATTATGGCATCGGCAATATCGGGCTTGATGATAAGGGACGCTTTTTTCGGTCCCGGTATTTCGGCGGTCTGCCAGGATTCAGCAAGTGGCATGTTACTTCAGGCCTCCTTAGTCTTCCGGATCATTCGCTCCAGCAGGGTCGGGTCCGGGATCTCCTGTTCGGTCCAGTCTGTTCCGGAAAGGTGTTTTTCGATCTCGTCTTTCATGGTCAGCGGGATATCGGAAGTCTTGCGCACGAAAAGATGGAGATCGGGCGGGATGCCGCCAATAAGTCGCTTGTGCAGATCGATGTAATTGGAGAGCTTGATGGCGCGCCCCTTGCTCGTGTCGTTCGGCCGCATGGCAAGCTTGGTGACCATGACCATCGCCTCATCCTTGGTCTCGGCGGCAAAGAAGAGGTGTTCCGGCACCGGGCCGCCGTACACACGTTCGCCCGATCGGGCATCGTACACGTACCAGTCATCCTTTCTGTCAGAACGGCCAAGCAGCATGCGCCGGTACTTTGATCCATGGGGACCGACAACAACAGGGATCCCGAGCCGCCAGAACCCGGCGGCAATGGACGCCGCTTTCTGGGACATTGCCCCCCATGCAACGCCGACTGCACCGACACGGTTGTACACGTAATCGGCAATCTCCTCGTAATTGCCCCGCAGGGGGCGTTTTGCAAAGATGCTTGCAATCTTGATGGCCGCCCCGGAGATATGGGCATTGGAAACGCAGGAACCCACGTTCACGATACCTCCAGCTTCAAACGAGCCGGGATACAGTTCATATGCACTCTTTCCGTCCTCATCGCGATACATCCCGGCAGACATTGCTGCACACCCGGATGTGCAGACAATATACCGCCGTTTTGCAAACTCCATGCACATCTCAGCCACCTCCCGCGAGCCTTTGGGATAGTTTGCACAGCCGACAAAGGCAATAATGCCGGGGATCTCGCCAAGGACGATAGGCCCGCCGACCTTCCGGATCTCGACGTCCTGGATTGCGCCCCGGCCGGACCGGATAGTGTAGACCTCTTCCTTCGTCATCCGGTCTGCTGCCGCAACAATGAGGCTGTGGAGAGGGATCTTCTGCGGGCATGCTGATTCGCATCTCCCGCAGCCTACGCAGTCATCGTACAGCTCGTCAAGCCCTTTGAGGTTGCCTGATGCGGCGGACTTCACCGCATACAGGATCGGGAGGTCATTGGGGCATGCCCGCCGGCAGAGTGCGCACTGGGTGCACTTCTTGGCCAGTTTGACTATCTCGTCAGCCGAGGGGAGGTTCTTGAACTTTTTGCGCTTTTTTGCCACCCCGATTGCCGTCCGTGCAGCCACCTCCCCGACTTTGTGCGGGTCGAAGATGAGGGCGCCGGGGGTGATGCCTTTAACAAGGTCAGCAACGATCTCGTCTGCCGGGTCGTTTGTCCGGTCGGGAAGGCCGCAGCAGTTCTTCTCGCTCGCGGCAATGACGGGCGCGTGGATCTTCTGGGCTTCGATGAGCGTGTCGCACCGGATGCACTGCTCGTCAATTACGATGAGATCGGGGACCCCGCTGCGGATGTACCGGAGCTGCCACGAGATTGGCCCGATAATTTTTGCGTGCTGGGAATATCGTGTCATGTCGATAGCGGTGCAGCAGATCCCGGTCACTTCTGCCTTTGTTTCGAGATCGTTGTTCCTGAGGTAATCAATGATCCCGGCTGCCGGGAGCACATTGTGGCCGATGATAAGGATGACCGGCTTCTTTATATCTACGGTGCCCATGCCCAGATCGACAAGGGGCGACTCCGGGTCAGCTTTCGGCATGGCGTACGTGGAGATCTGGGCAAGGTCGGCGATCTCCATGCCCACGTGGTCGATCATGCCCGCGTGGAAGACCTTGGACTCGAAGTCGAGGCAGCTGCCTTCCTGTCCGGTGTGGGTGACAGCGAGGAGATGGGTCACCTGCTTCTCGCAGTATTCCAGCACGTCCTCGAGGTCGCCCAGCGTCTCGGGTTTTATCCCGCAGACAAGACGTGTATGGGGGGCTTCCACTTCAACGGCATGGCCGCCTACATCGATCGGGTGGTCGCGGCCGAACTCTGCAATGACGTGCTCGACCAGCTCACGCGCATGGCCGGTATGGGTAGCCGCCCCGATACAAGCGACAAGCAGGACGATGCGGGACTGCTGGGCGGCCATGGTGATCCCGCAGGCCCCCCGCTTGTTGCCGGTCAGGTCGCATTTCCCGTACGTGCAGAGGCAGCAAAGGTCGCAGAACGGGAGGTAGAACGGCTTGTACCGGTTGAGCAGGTTCATATCCCACGAGCGCAACGTGGTCAGCGAGGGAAACGGCGTAGGACCCGTAGGTTCGTCCCACCGCTCTTCAGTTACCCCCCCAATGCAGATGCTCAGATTGCGGAACCGGGCGAGATCTGAATGTAATTCCCCGATTTTAACGTGCACTCCTTTTTTGCTCATATGAGTAAAATCCCCTGCTACTTCAGTCAATGGTTACCAGTAAAGACCATAAGTGTATCGATACTGCTAACCCTTGATGCATACATCATACGGGGTTAATTACGGATAATCTGCTCAACAATGCGGCCCACTGAGCGATATGCAGGGGATGTTGCCGTGACCCCAAGGAGCGACTGCCCGGAGAGGACGTATTCCGCAACGACCGGGTCCTGGGTGATTGTACCGAGGAAAGCCAGCCCGGTCTCGGCTTCCGCGCGATCTGCAAGGCTGCCGGGAAACGCGTACCCCCCCACGACAACGAACCGGTTGTACCGGATGCCGACCTCTTCAATGATGCGCCGTGCACGTTTCACGTGATAAAAAGATTTGCTCGAAGGGCCCATCACGTCGATGATTGTATCGACGCTGCCGGCGATCTTCCGGTTGAGGTGTTCAAGACCGGCCGGCGAATCGATGAGCACGTACTGGTACTGGCGGGTTATTTGGCCCAGCGCATTTTTTAAAGCGGCGTCTGGCAGGCAGTAGCAGCCCTCGATCCACTTGGTACCGACAGCCAGCAGGTCAAAGTCTCTGCACTCGTACAGCCCCTCCCCCCAGATCCGGTTCTCGATGCGCTGCGATGGTGGGACACCGACCATTGTCCCGCCCGTTTTGATAAAAGTCTCGGACAACAATTCGGAGATGGTCTTTTTACCGGCAGCCTCAAGGTCAATGCCGACCATCTCGGCAAGGTTCTGGTCCGGGTCGGCGTCGACCAGCAGGACCGGGGTGGCTTTTTTCCAGATCAGGTACCGGGTCATGAGGGCGACAAAACTCGTCTTGCCGGTCCCGCCCCGGCCCATGGTAACGAGGATTTTCATGGCATACCCCTCTTTTCCTGTTTCTTCTGAGCTCTTCCGTCTTTATTGCAGGTGTCCATGATCATCCGTCCGATCCGGTCAATTGCATCCAGTGCGGGGGAACCCTGAAGGGCAAGGATGGATTCTCCGGCAATACCGGCCTCTGCGACTGCCGGATCAAACGGAACATATCCTGCAACCGGCAGACCTTGTTCTTCTGCATATTCCTGAATAATTTTTTCCTGTGACGGGGTCTGGACCCTGTTGCCGATCATCAAAATTCCCGGAATCTTAAAATCCCGGGCCATCTGAGCGATTATCCGGGCAGTACCGAGAGATTTTGCATTCGCGTCGCTTACAACAATCATGCAGTCAACACCCTCTGCGGTTCCCCGCCCGATATGTTCGAGACCCGCTTCCATGTCCAGCACAACCGCTTCGTCCCGTTCAACGATCAGGTGGCGGATTAAGGCGCGGATGACACTGTTGGCAGCGCAGGAGCACCCCGAATCCATTGACTTAACCATTCCCATGACCAGCAGATTCGCTCCTGCCGGTGTCGGCACGGAGAATTTTTTTACGATATCATGAACGGTAAAATTCAGGGCATAGACACCGGGGAATCTCGTGCCGGTCTTTGCATTGATAAGTCCGGAATTTTCGGAGACCGGCAGGATGGCATTCGCCTCGTTCAGGGGGATACCGAGAGAGAGTGCCAGGTTTGGGGTGGGATCAGCATCGATCGCGATAGTAGTATAACCGGCCCGTGCCAGAAAAAATGCAATTCCACTCGCGATCAGTGTTTTTCCGACTCCCCCTTTACCGGTTATTGCGATTTTCATTGTCTGCCTTTTTTATAAATGCTGTGTTGCCCAAAGAAATAAAACCGTTCTTTTTGGCAAAGAACCAGATGATGCCAGAGCCTTTCAGGGTATGGTTTTCATGTCCACCGACCTTACGGTCAACCATATTACCAACTACGGCCAATTGTTCTGGTGTGACTACAGTTATACTCGGCGGCGGGCTTTCAGGACTAACGCTTGCCCGGCTGCTTCATGAACGGGGCGACGATGTTATCGTGCTGGAAGCGGAGCATGATTATGGCGGGCTCTGCCGTTCGAAACAGGAACAGGGGTTTACCTTTGACATCGGCGGTTCCCATATCATCTTCTCCCGGGATGTTGAAGTGCTCGCCTTTATGCGCCGGATGATCACGGGTAATGAAGAGCGCAACAATCGGAATACCCGAATATTTTATAAAAACCGGTACGTGAAATACCCGTTTGAGAACGGCCTTGCTGACCTGCCACCTGATGACCGGTTCTTCTGTATCAACGAGTTTGTTAAAGCACAAATTGCCTTTGAAACCGGGTCTATTCATCCGCCATCAAATTTCAGGGAATGGATCTATTTCACCTTCGGCAAAGGAATTGCCGACTGTTACATGGTACCGTACAATGAAAAGATTTGGAAATACCCAACAGATCGGATGTCCTGCCACTGGGTTGAAGGCAGGGTTCCCCGCCCGCCGGTTGAGGATGTTATCAAATCTGCGATTGGCATCCCCACTGAGGGTTATACGCACCAGTCGGTCTTCTCGTACCCGGCACAGGGTGGTATCGAAGCGCTCATCCATGCGATTGCCGCACCGGTCAATGGGAGGATCAGGACGGGTTTTTACGTCCGCTCAATCAAAATATCAGGTAACCGCTTTCTCATCAGCGATGGGACAGAAATTATAGAAGCGGATCGCTGCATCTGCACCATGCCTGTCCAGCACCTCATTGCCTGCCTCGATAACGTTCCTGCCACAGTGCAGCAGGCATGCAGAGCGCTTGTCTATAATTCACTGGTTTGCGTTGCTGTCGGAATAAAAGGAAAAGTGCCGGATATTTCATGGCTTTACATCCCTGAACTTTCGCTTGGCAGGACAAACCGGATCTCGTTTCCTTCCAACTACAGCCCGCTGGCAGCTTCTGAAGGGGGCGGTTCTGTCCTTGCTGAGATTACCCACCAGCCGGGCGACGAGGTTTCTGCAATGACAGATGCGGAGTTGTCCGAACATGTGACCGGAATGCTTGAAAAGATGGGGCTTATCTCAAAAGATTCGGTTATCATGACCCGGATCTGGCGCCAGCCATTTGCATACATAGTCTATGACCTCGAATACCAAAAAAATATAGATATCATAAGAACGTATTGTTGCACTCTCGGTATTCCGCTTGTTGGCAGGTTTGCCCAGTTTGAATACCTGAACATGGACGGGTGCATTCGCAGCGCCATGGATTTTGTTTCAACGTACCCACGTAACCCATGACCGTCGTAAATCTTCTCCATTATACTTAATATCCGCACGCACCTAACAAAATACAGGAGAATTTTCTATGATCTCGGTCGTTATTCCGACATTCAATGAAGAAGAGAACATCGCCCAGTGCCTTGTCTCGCTCCGGCACCAGACTGTGCCCCGTAGCGAATACGAGATCATTATCGTTGATGGGGGTTCAAAGGACCGGACCCGCGAGATCGCAGGGAAATACGCGGACAAGGTCTTTATCCAGACAAGCAGGAAGGTGGGGGGGGCACGTAATGATGGCATTATGGCGGCAACCGGGGATATTGTCGCTACAACAGATGCTGACTGCATTATCCCGCCAATATGGATCGAAACGATCACAAAAGGGTTTGACGAAAAGAATGTTGTCCTGCTTTATGGCCCGGTATACCCTATCGAAGAAAGTATAAAAAATTCATGTTCGCTTTTTTTTGCAAACGCCTTTTCCCGTCTTGGGTATTATACGAAGATTTTCTATTACACCCTTGGGTGCAACACGGCATTTCATCGGGATGCAGTGATCCGGGCAGGAATGTACCGGAGCATTGATGCAGGCGATGATCTTGAAATTGCGTTGCGCATGAAGGACCAAGGCAAGATAAAATTTTGCGCTGCTATGAAAATCGGGTTCTCGATGCGCCGGTACCAGCAATACGGCTCGCTCAAATCTCTCTATGAGTGGGTCTATATTGTCGCTCACGGGGGCGAGGTGCAGAAGTACAGCTACTCGCAGAAGGATTACAAATAGATAAAAACACTATCCGCGTTCCTTTTGTCGGCTTTTACAACAGTAACAAGGAAAAATCTCTTCCCTCTTATGGCCAGAAATCCAGAATACCCTAAAGAATCCAAGGACAGAGGTCACACATCCCAGACCGTCATTGTCAAGGATCGGATCAACGCCTTTGATTCAAGTGATTTTGCTCGGCTACTTCACATTGAGATTGTCGAAGCCCGGGATGGATTTGCCCGCGTGATCATGCCTTCATCAGCGAAGAAAAATCCAAATGGCGTTATTCATGGAGGTGCAATTTTCTCTCTTGCTGATCAGGCATTCGGGATGGCAGCGAATTCTGGAACTGTCCGGCGGGTAGCAGTCTCTGCTCACATCCAGTACATTGCGCCTGCATCAGGAGATCTCCAGGCGATAGCGGAACTAGTTGCCGAACAGGGTAGATATTCCACGTACCGTGTCAAAGTCAATGAAGGAGATCGCGCCATCGCAGAATTTGACGGCGTGGCGATCAGGATATTCTCCTGATGAATTACGCATGCTGGTAAACACACGCTCTGCTGTTTTTTAATATAGTGTTGACCACTACAATTATGACCAATCATAACCTTAAAAAAGGCGGAGATTGGTTTATTAAGGAATTGGCTGAGTTAACACTACTTCGAAGATTCTTTCAGAATCTTCTCGTATCTCACCACTTCGTGGTTCGACAATTCGGAGAACCTTGCGGTTCTTCTTATGCTCGTTTGCTCCGGTTGTCATAAACAACCATTTGAGAAAAACCAAGTTGTATTAAGATAGGGTTTTCGACTTAAACCAGCAAAATCATATCCTATAACCAGTCAGTATAACATGAGGTACCTATGGTAATCATGAAGATTCGTGGTGGCGACCTTGACCTTGTGGAATACGAGTTTAAGACATTTAAACCGGGAATGATCATCAAGACCCTTGGATACGAGAAAAAGAAGTATATACTGAAACCTTGCAAAGGGTCCATAACGGTTGTGGCTCCGGCACGTATCCACCTGACCGTGCTTGACATGAACCGGTTTGCGCCGGATCACCCGGGAGGCGGCGGTATTGGGTTTGCAATCCAGTGTTATTGCACAGCAGAAGTTGAATGTACCAAAACCGGCCTTGAGATCGATTATAACCGGGAACCGATCATCCGCAATTTTGTAGAAGTCTTCAAGAGAACAACGGGATACCGGGGGGGGTTCCGGATACAGGCAACCGATCACCAGCACAAACATGTAGGTCTCGGGTCTACAAGCACGGTGATGATCGCAGTCGCCACAGCGCTCAATGAAGCGGTTGGCTCTCCTCTCTCCAACAACCAGCTGCGCACCCTGATCGGTCATAACTATGTTGAAGAAACTGCCGATGGATCCATCGCGTTCGGGTTTGAGACCGGTGTTGGTCCCGCGGTAAGCACTCATGGCGGTATGGCGGTAATGGGTGACGAGCTGGTGCTTGCCTACCATCACCCGTTTGCGGATGGCAAGCACGTGCACATCGTAATCCCCCCCACGGATATTTCATCCGCAGGCACCAAGGAATTTGACCTGCTCATGAACAAGGCACGGACACTGGATTACCGGGACCGTGAACTGAAGGCATACCTGTTCCTCATGGACCTCATCCCGGCGCTGGAACGTGAAGACCTGCAAAAGATTGGCGATATCGTCTGGGAGATAGAGTTCCGGGGGTCAAAACGGGCAGAGGTTGAGCACCACAGTTACGGAATTTACCATTACATGAACCTGCTGCGCGAAGCAGGCCTTGAATTTGTTGGTATGAGTTCCGTGGGGCCGTCTATTGCAGTTGTCACAAAAAAAGATCGCAAGGCTCTTGAGAAACTGATAAAACCTATGGGGCTTACGGTTGCCATCAGCACAAAAGTGGATAATTGTGGACTCACCATCACCCATACAAAAGGAAAATAATCTATTTTTTCAAAATTAGCGTTTTGATGTTTTTCGTTGACGATTTTGATTTTAAACTTATTCACATTTTGGAGGTGGGTTCCGGTAGGCAGAGATAAGCCCGGCGATGATGACAATAATGGTCGCTGCCGTAACAAGAATTACAAGGTAAATTAAGAGGTTGAGGTTTTGTTTGACAATGGGCAGGGTGCCGAAAAAATATCCTGCGAGCACGACACCCACTGACCATGTGACGCCGCCGGCCACATTATAGAGGAGGAACCTACGGTAATCCATCGAACCAACCCCAGCAAGGAATGGTGCGAACGTCCGTACGAGCGGCACAAACCGGGCGACAAAGATTGTCATCCCGCCGTACCGCTCGTAAAAACCATAGGTGCGGTCGATATACTCCTTTTTCAAAATATTCGGGAACCTGCACTGGAGGACTTTTAACCCTACAAAGTTGCCAATCCAGTAGTTCACAGTATCACCGAGAACCGCTCCGAGAATGAATGCGGCAAGCAGCCACTGGACCTCCAGAAGCCCGCTTGCGACACATGCACCGGCAACAAAGAGTAGGGAATCGCCGGGGAGAAAAGGCGTAATCACGAATCCCGTTTCAAAAAAGATAATCAAAAAAAGGATAAGGTAGGTCCACATCCCGTATTGCTGGATCACCAGTGACAGGTTCTGGTCAATGTGAATAATAAATCCAATAAGGGTGGGCAGCATGTCTTCCTTTAGGTTGGAAGGATTTCTATTTGAACGTGAGTATAAGATGCATGTTGTGTGCCAGATTGTAACAAAAGGAACATGCTTCAGATCCTTTTTTTTGGTCAAACCTCAACAATTAATGGTTAGCCGTGATGGATGAGAATCAGGAATTCCTCAACAGGATATATCAAAAGGAGAATCACCATGCAAGAACATACCCGATTCATCGAAACACGATCGCTTGTAAAGATCAGTCTGTTATTTTTAGCTCTCATGGTGGTCTGCAGTTCACCTGTTTTTGGATTTACCGCCCAATCACTTGACATCACCATAGAAAAGAACGGGGACGCAACGGCTGTTTTCCAATATGCGCTGGAAGGTGTCATCGAAAATGCGGTCCCCCAGTCCCTTCTGCAGGAGGAATTAATAAAGGGGCTTTCGACGAGCTCAGAACCTCCCACAGTCATTGCCTTTGATCGTACAGGGGCAACCATGCTCTTACGGAAATTTGCACAGGTCAGCGATACCGATAAAGGCACTGAATACATGACCGCATCTATGGATTTTACAAAGGCAGAGATTGCTCTGGAAAATTCCGCACTCAACTATGTCATATCCGCGGACTTCTCCCCGCAGAGATCAAAGGTTACATTCCCGGACGGGTATTTCCGCGAATTTTTTGATATGTCAACACTTCCGTCACTGACGCACACCGTCATTGATCCAAAAAAAACGGGTGCGAATACCACCTATCCCGATAAAGGGTCAATCATGGTGAACTCCTCTCCTGATAGGGCACGGGTTTTTATCGATTCACTTTATACCGGTGAGACGCCCGGGCTTTTCCCTGATATTGCACCTGGCCAGCACATCATAACTCTCGAACGGGACGATTGTGAACCTGCAACACGGACCATTACGGTCAATTCCAATGAGACAACCCAGATTTCACTCGTACTTGCATATGTTACTCCAACACCGCTCTCCGGAAGGCAGCTGCCATTAGGAGTGCCAGGGTTTGGAGTGGTGGTAACTGGATGTTCACTGGCGGGAGTTGCGTTGCTGCGAAAGTTAGTTCAATAATTAATGGATTGGGTAATCTGAAATTAGGGGTCTAATTGATACTTTTTTATTAGAGGGGGTGGCTAAAAAAGTTGCAATCAAAATCATCGTACCGTGTCCGTAAGGAACAGAAAATCCAGTATATTTCAGGGGACAAAAAACATTCTCATATATTTGGGTATAGTTCCAATTCAACGAAAAAAAATCCAAGTTTAAAAAAAAGTCACCCGTGTCCAGATGCTCCTGGGGGCATCGCCTTCGGCTTGCCCCCGCCGCTGTCGCGTCCCCCTTATTGCGATATCAGGTAAGAACTAAAAAGTTCATTCATCCTATGTCCTGTAAAATTTTTAGTACCTATTTTTTTTCTGGATTTCAGGCACTGTATTTTTCCCATCGTAAATTTTTTTATATGAATAGGTGGTTAGGATGACCCTATACCCTATTTCTTTTAGGATTTGGAAAATACCGCAACAATTTCAGCACGGTTAAGATCCCGGCCCCGTATCCGCATCTTCCAACTCCTGGTACTGATGAACTCTTTCCTGAGTCCAACAAAGAGTGCCTCAACCTCAGGTTCAGTAAAGTAATGGGTGATGATGCCGGTAGCCCTGCAGTACGTGTTCTCCTCCATTTCTCTTCCGGTTCCGTTGCGCATATCATCAGTGGAGAACTCCAAAAAAAACAGGCGCCCGCACGGATGCAAGACACGTGCAGCTTCGGACACAATGGCCATCCGGCCCTCTTTGTGCAGGTGACCGATAACATGACGGGCAACAACAAATCCAAAGGTATCATCAGCAAAAGGAAGCCGGCGTCCATCGGCAACCAGAGCATCTCCGGAATTATATGATGCCAGGAACCGCTGGCTCATCGCCACCGCTTCTTTTGAAAAATCGATTGCAGTGATATCATTGAGGCGATTTACGAGAGCTTCGAGCGTCTTTCCATTCCCGCATCCGATATCAAGGATACGTGTCCCTGCCAGTATACCGGGCAGGAGTACAGGAGCCCCACCCCATAAGCGTCCGCGAGTCCGGTAGTCCTGCTCCCATGCAGTCTGGAGATCAGTCATCTGCTATCCTGCTGAATGAAAAGTATCTGGCATGCGATCCCTTGAATTCTCTTGTTATTTTGATCAGAAGTTAGATTTTCATCAAAATATTCAAGACGTATCCACTCCTCCCGAGAGAAATGCAGGGTAAATTTCCAAAAGAGATCGGGAAAGCAGAGTGAAAATAATCTATATCGGAATTTCAACAAGCTAAAAGAGTGCTGCTATGGGGATTCGAACCCCAGTCGCGGGCGTGAAAGGCCCGCATGATTGGCCGGACTACACTATAGCAGCAGACGTTTTATCTAATTTAATTGCACCGAATAAAAAGATTTGGGAGATTCGTGCTTAACCCATGACTACTGACCATATGGCATGACAAAACTCCATCTCATGAAGGAGTGGATTAAACGTAATTTGAGAAGGACAGAAGGAAACACCGGTCTTCGATAAAAAAAATTATTTTCATTTTTTATGGATGGGGGTGCCTTCCTTTTCGGTGACGGTCTTGAACGCCGCCATCAGCTGCCGTGTAACCGGCCCGGGTTTGCCGGTACCGATCACGCGCCCGTCAACCCATGTGATAGGTGCGACCTCTGCAGCTGTTCCCGTGCAGATCATCTCGTCCGCGGAATAGAGATCATAGTACCCCATATTCTGCTCCCGAACCGTGATTCCCAGCGATTTGGCAAGCTCAAGTAGCACCATGCGGGTGATCCCACGCAGGTTGTTGAGCGTTGGCGGCGTGATGATCTCGCCATTCTTGACTACATACAGGTTGTCCCCTGAGCCTTCCGAGACGTACCCGTTGGTATCAAAGAAGATCGCCTCATCGCCACCCTTGTAGTTCGCCTCGATCTTTGCAAGGATGTTGTTCAAATAGTTAAGGCTCTTTACATTCGGGGGGAGCGCTTCTGCCGGGTTCCGGCGGACTGAAACGGTAATCGCCCGAAGCCCCTTGTCATACAGGTCGCCGTACATCGCACCCCAGCTGGTCGCGATAACAATCACCGATGGTTTCGGGCACTTGCGAGGATCGAGCCCGAGGTCCCCGACACCCCTGCTGACGATCGGGCGGATATAGGCGTTGTCCAGCTTGTTCTTCCGCAGCACCTCGCAGATGACCTCCGCAAGCTCATCCTTTGAAAGCGGGGGATGCAGGTCGATCGCCTTTGCCGAATCGTAGAGCCGGTCAAGATGTTCTTTTAGCCGGAACACCCGGCCGTTGTAGGCGCGGATGCCCTCAAACACTCCGTCACCGTACAGGAACCCGTGGTCAAACACCGAGATCTTTGCCTGATCTTCGGGGAGGTACTTCCCATCGATGTATATTATCATAGAATAAGTTGGGGTGTTTATTGTTTTGTAGTTTTCTTTGACAGTGCAGATTTGGAACCAAAAAAGATGAATTCGGTGATCCTCTTCCGGATGTCGGCATTTGTGGATAAAATTGTGGATTTTGAGAAAGAAGGAAACCGGGTAAAAACATAAAGAACAACAAGGCGGAAAATTTTCCCTGAATTGTTTCTGATTTTTTCTTAAACCATAACCTAGAGGATCGCATCGGAATTACCGGTCGGATAAGAGATTTTTTCCATCCGGGTATTAGTTTTTTTTCCGGCAGTTTTCAATAAAATGCCGTATCATCCCCATGCTTGCGACCGGGTGGAGATGGGTATAGCTCCCGAGTGTCCGGTCCGTCACCGCACCGTCAAGGTTGTCCTGTATCCCGATTCCTCGGGAGAGGCGGTAGGCATACCTGGTGGATGGATCGAGCACTACATCCGAGTAGTGGAACTCGTGCCCACGGAACGAGGCAGAACCCATCGGGCAAGCTGCACTACTCGTACCCTCGACATAACTGACTACCCGGTGTGCCGGCATCTGTGTCTCTCCACAAAATACCCCGCACATTTCAAATGAGGAATCGCGCTCTGCTCCCTGCCAGCCTTTCTTTAACGTCATCCGTTCGGTGAGGTACATAAGTCCCCCGCATTCCGCATAAACCGGGATGCCATTGCACGATACTTCCCGCACCGTTTCTCTCATGGATCCGTTTGATTCAAGGTCTTTTACATAAAGTTCCGGGTACCCACCGCCAAAAATATATCCGTCAGCTTCCGGAAGCCGGTCATGGATGGGGCTGAAAGGAACAACATCAGCACCCAGAGCGGGGAGAATGTCAAAGAGATCCGCATAATAAAAGTTGAATGCCTCATCAAGTGCAATCCCAATCCGCACATCCCGTGGGGGGTTTTTGTCAAAGGGAGTTGTCTTCCCTGACGGGGGTTTAACATCCTTCATGAGTGATTGCAACAGGTCAAGGTCAATATAATTGCCAATAGTATCCGTTATCGCTGCAATCCGTGCATCAAAGTCACCATGCGCTGATCCTTCACGATACGGGACAAGCCCAAGATGCCGCATGGTCAGGTGCATCTCCTCCATGCGGGGTATGGCGCCGATTACCGGAACCCTGCAGTAATGTTCGATTGCAGCCGAGGCTTTTTTTGTATGGGAGCCACCTTTCACATTATTGAGGATGACGCCGGCGATGGTGATATCAGGATCAAAAGCCGCAAAGCCCTTGACAAGTGCCGCAGCACTGCGGGTGATGCTTTGCGCGGAGACAACAAGAACGACCGTAAGCGACAGGGTTTTTGCAATTGATGCAGTGCTTCCCACATCAGAAAGTGCTTCTGCTCCTTCATAGAGCCCCCGCACCCCCTCCACAAGTGCGATATCGGCACCACGGCATCCATAGTTAAAGATCTGTCGTATCTGCCGGTTGTTGAGGGTGAAACTGTCAAGGTTACGGCACGGGCGCCGTGACACCGCCGCAAGGTATGACGGGTCAATATAATCCATTCCCACCTTGAATGTCTGCACACGATTATTTTTTGAGAAGAGCGCGGCAATGGCGAGAGTTATACTCGTCTTTCCGCTTCCCGAACGGTCGCCGGTGATCAGGAGCGCCTTCATGCGATACTCCGTATCACGGCACCGAACTCACTCTCCACTACCTCCCTGACGCCGAGTGTTTTTGGATGGAGGTCGATCTCGACAATCACGTGCTGGTGCCCGATCGCACGGAGCGGTTCCACCTGCCGTGGTCCGTTCGTGATGGAGAAGCACTCAATCCCTTGAGTATATTCGGGGGGGATTGCATGCGGAACCCCACAGAGTAGCGCAAATGATGGTGATAGTTCCTTCATCCGCTGTCCGATGATTTCACCGTTTGCCCCGTATTCATCCAGCGCCCCAATGATTTCACCGTTAACATTCCGGGCAGTCATCTCGTCAAGGATTCTCTTTGCGTCCGCCCGCACCTTGGGAAGCCCGCGATCGGCAAGGTTCACAATATAGGTGATATTGGCATCTGGACAGGCGTCGTGCAATGCGATCAGTTCATCGGCAAACATGTACGCCGTCTCCTTTTTGGCGTTCATGACTGCTACGCCCTTCTGCCCGCTGCGTGCACATTCAATAAGGCGCTGTGCGGCCACATGCTTTACATCGCCGCGCGATGGTTCAATATATGCAGCACTGGCTGCTCCCCGCAGTCGTTCCACTTCATTTGCCTTCTCCATCAGGTTCCGCTGGCGTGCAAGTTCTTCATTACTGATCCATCCTACCACTTGTGCTGCCTCCAGCGTTGCAAGAACACCGGCAATATTCTCCGGGTACCCCGCATGGATATCGACAGCGATGGTCGGTGTCGCAATGCCGGCATTCTCAACAGCTGAAGTGAGGTCCTCCCCGATGATCATTGCAACACAGGTGCCGATAACCGCAATACGGCGGGGTGCGAACCGTTCTTCTGCATATTTTAAGACATCCTCAAGGGGTTTCTGCCCCCCGAAGATGAACTCGTTGTCGGCAAGCGAGGTGGTAAGCACCCGCATACCATCTTCTTCGAGTAACCGTGCGTGCTTGAACGAGCACCCCGAAGGGCCGTGAAGGATCGCGACATCGACAGCCAGATCGCGGGCAGTATAGAGTGCGGCAACGATCGAGCTGGGGCGGGGGTGCATGTACTTCATACGTCATCTCCATGTCTTGACCGCAAGCACGATACTGCCATCCTTTGTCAACCGGCATGCAGTCTCCAGACCTTCAGCAAGCGAAGAAACACGGGTAAATTTCAGGCTATCAGGTAATTTCGACCCATGTACGCCGATGTGTACACGCCCGACAATAATGAGCTGACTGGGATTGACCGAATGTATTGCATCAAGGATACCGGAGTCTGAAAATCCCTCGCACACCGCTCCGTCACCCTGTTCCTGCCCGATGACAAGTGTGATCTCCTCTTTTTTCGAGACTGCACGGGCATATACCGCTGCTTCAAGGGTTGATGCACGATTTGTACCGCTGTTCGAATTGTCAACGACCGTCACATCGCCACATTGGCGGACAGTCATTCTCCCTTCAACAGGCAGGAACTTCGAAAGGGGAGCCGGATCGATGTCCATCATGCAGGCAGCCGCGCCTGCAAGCATAAGGGGAGTACGGTAAGCATCAAGCCGGAGCAGCGGGTTTTGAAACGTTCCCTTCATCGTTCCGGTATCGATATGACACCGTGTTCCTTTGCAACGGGCGATATCACCAAGGTGCACCATCGCCTCTGACTTCGGGTCGGAGGATTGGGTAAGAAGGACCCGTGAACAGTTTTTTACCGATTTGAGCTTTTCTGCAAGAGCGCTCTTTTTTCCGCCGGCACAGGGATAGTCCTCCATAGACGTGATGATTGCAAGTGAACCAGCACCGGTGACACCGAGCGATTCCTCAACGATGAGCCATCCATTGATCTCAAGTGCTTTGTTTACAGCAGCGATGACCGATGCCGGGGTGATGCTTTTTTTCCAGAGCAGCATCCGGCCCGGGTATTGGAATGTTCCTGCAGATGTGTGAAGAACTCCCGGACCCTGCATCGCGTGCGCAAGCGCAAACGCCGTTGTCGTCTTGCCTCTCGCCCCGGTAATTTCAATCATCGGATACGGGATATGGTCACCCAACAGCAGGCGTACCGCTTCGTGGTGCGAGATCACCCGTGAAATTTGCTTCTGTAAAAGGGGGTGATCAGGATCAAGGTGGACCGGTGCAATAACAAGGTCATACGTTTTTTTTAGCGCTGTCGGGACGTCTACGGCACTCTGATCCCGGTACACATCTACCACATCGACACGATGACCCCGGGCAGTAAATTCGCGCCCGATGATATCAGCACCGTGGATGGTATCGAGTACCAGCATGATCATAAAAAAAATCAGATGGATTGCAGGGCTTTCTGCGCATTTTTAACCATCAGGCTTGCAAGTAAAGGGTCGCTGCCGATCGGATCGGCATAAACGAGCGGTATAGATTTTCCGTTCAAGGTAAATGTCCCTTTTTTCTGCCCTTCTTTAAATCCAATCTCTCCCGGTATATCTTTTTCGATATGTACACCCTTTGCAAGAAACAGGGGGACAACAACCAGTGCATCGATCTTTTCATGACGAAAAGATTCAAGGGATTCCTTAATCGATGGGTTATTCATGTTCATAAACCCGCATTTGACCACAAAATCCCGGGTCTGTGCGGCGATCATCTTTCCTGTGGCTTCTACAAGTTCCTTGTTGTAGGGCATCGAGCTTCCGTGCCCAACGAGTAACATTCCCATCATACCCATATAACAAATAGTATTACTATTATCCTTAAAAATTCTTACCAAATGGTTTTTTTAAAAGAGAGGATCAATAGGAGATCGATGAGTGACTTTGAACGTGAGATCGTCCATTGTCTCAACCGGTTTTTCAAGACCCACCATTTCCAGGGGTTTGCCTTTCGCCTTAAACAGCACAAATTTTCAAGCCAGTACGTGGACGTCCTTGTTGATTCGCTCAACCCGTCCTATTACCTTGCCATCGAATGTAAATCAATCCTTGATAAAAAAATTTATTTCTCGCAACATTTCCATTCAGATAAAAAAGGCATCCATCAGGTCGATGCAATTTCTGATTTTTTGAAAAAGACGGGGAGGACAGGATTCCTTGCCATCGAATTCCGGTTCGGTGCGGGGAAGGCAAGCGAAGCATACCTCATCCCGTGGGCGACCGTTATCGGGCATTTTAAGGACAACCGCGGGATCAGTATTGAGGATGCCCGGCAAAATATCTCACTTGCCAAATCGCGCGACGGGTATCACCTTGAACGGTTATAACTCTCATATATGCAAAGTAATTTCTTTGTTGTGTATCAAATGATATGAATCCATGATGGAATCCTTCAACAGGTTCGGCGTCATCATCAACGATAAGGTAGTCCGTACACCGATCGCTGTTGCGTCGATGGCTGGTATTGTCGATACGGGTTATGTGCTTGCCCGCGCCCCCCATATTGGGGCAGCATTCATTGGCGGGTATTCCATTGATGAACGGACTATTACGGCTTCACACGCAATCGCTGCAAAGGGAGACCGAAAAGAATTCCTGTATGACGATCCTGTTGAAGAACTCGGCACCCAAATCAGGAAAATGAAAGGGAGCGCCGTGGTGTTCGGGCTCAATCTCAGAGGAAGTACCCCGGAATCCTACAAGACTATCGCAGAGGCATTCGGGGACAAAGTTGTCTATGAGATCGACGCGCACTGCCGGCAGAAACCACTTGTCGAAGCTGGCTGCGGGGAGCATCTCCTGCAGAATCCAAAAGAACTCATCGACATTGTCAAGGCTCTCAAATCAGCAAATGTAACCGTTTCTGTCAAAGTACGTGCAGGGGTGGCAGCGGATGACCGGCTCCTCTCCCGGAAACTCTGGGGCGCCGGGGCTGATATCCTCCATATTGACCTGATGGATTCCGGTCATGCAAAACTCCGGCAGATCCGGAACATCTGCCCTCTTATGCTGATCGCAAACAACTCCATCAACACCTTTGATACTGCAAAGGAGATGTTCTCTCATGGGGCTGACCTCATATCCCTTGCCCGGAAATCAGATGAACGGACCCTTTCCGGGCTTGATGCCGCCATTACCCGGTACACGGACGAACAGGGATGGTACAACTCTCCCAAGCAGCTCTGCCGTGGCGGGGATATCCGGGCGCTCACGTTCTGCTGTATGCCGGTGAAAGACTGCCCGCTCATCCCAACACTGAAACGGATCGGGATTACCAAAGAAGGGTTTTTAAAAATCAAGACCGAAGCGGTAAAAAATACTCCACTCGAAGCCGGCCAGCACACCTGTTTTGGCAGCCTCGCGTGGTGCTGTAAAACATCCTCACCCTGCATGTTCCGGGACATGACGATCCAGCAGGAAGGGCTCACGAGCAAAGAATATATGCGCCTGAAGCGTGAGCTCTCTGATACCATAATGAGCCGGGTGTTCCATGACGTGCCACATGATGACGCGGGCTGAACGGGCGCAGCTCGCGATGATGCTGGAAGTCTGTGCGTACCCCAAACCAGGGAACGTCGACCGGTGTCATGATTATGAACAGACGCTTCTTGAACATTTTCTTGCGTCGACCATTTTTTCACGGCCCGCACTAGAAGAGGCGGAGCGGGGGACCGGGAGGATCGGCGAGATCATCGGGCATGCAGTGCAGGCGACAAACTGCCATGAAGGCGGCAACACCCATTTCGGCGCATTCATCCTGCTTATTCCGCTTGTCTATGGTGGCGATATTGCCGGCGCGCTGAACGTAGTCGCAAAGACCGATGTGTCTGATGCGGTGGCATTTTACAAGGCATTCGGGATGACAAAGGTGCGGATGCACAAGAACGATGAACTGAATGTGAACGATCCCCAATCGCTTCAGGTGCTGCGCGACCGTGACATGACCCTCCTGGATGTGATGCAGCATTCTGCGGCAAACGACATGGTTGCCCGCGAATGGGTGACCGGGTTCCCGCTGACACGGCGCGGGGCAGACCTCCTGAAAACCTATGGCAATGGACGCAAAGCCATAGTGAAGGCGTTTCTTTTGATGCTTGCTTCAGAACCTGATACATTCATCATAAAGGAGCATGGCATTGGAGTTGCGCAGCGCGTCATTGGAAGAGCCCGTGACGTGCTTGATGGAAAGGTCTCCTTGGAAACTTTCGATGCCGAATGCATTGAACAGGGGATCAACCCCGGCTCAACTGCGGATATCATCATCGCCTCTATCTACATCGCACTGGGTGAGGGCTGGAAATGGGACTCCTGAACGAAGGCATTAACGAAGTAATTGCCACCACCCGGTTCAATGCCGCACCGATGGGAGTCTTCTGCCGGGAAGGTCAGTTTACCATGGTGCTCTTTCCCGGAAGTCATACTGCACACAATATTGAGAGTGACGGGTGGGTTGTGGCAAACATTGTCCATGATCCTGTCCTGTATGTCACCACTGCATTTTCTGATCTCCCGCAGGATGCTTTTATTCCCGTTATGATAAAGGGTCGGCAGATGTACCGGCTTGGACTGACTGATGCATGGCAGGCATTCGATGCTAAAATTGAGCACCGGGGCACGAAATCGATAACAGCCCGGCTCTCGCCGTTGCATGAGGAGATCCTTTTATCCGCAGTACTGCCGGTTAACCGCGGGTTCAACAGCATCATTGATGCAACAGTCCATGCGACACGGTATGCGATCACCCGGGATCCGTCACTGAAACAACTCATCGATTATCATGCCGGAATTGTCCGTAAATGTGGCGGTAAACGGGAGTTGGAAGCGCTCGGGCTTTTGATGAGGTATATCAGGTAGGAAAAACTGAGCGGGGGGATATAATTTTTTAGCAGACTCTTGGAACCGGGTCCCCCATGGGAGTTTCAATAAAACGCTCCCCCCCGATTGACGTTTCCATGATCACGTGTGCACCCCGTGTCACCGTACCTACAACTGCCGCATCCCTGCCGTACTTGTGTGAACGGAGAGCGGCAAGGACGGCATCAACGTCCGAAGGCGGAACACCCATCACAACCTTCCCTTCATTTGCGACTTCGAGCGGATCTATGCCGAGCATGCCAGCGGCGCTCTTTACACTTCTGCGGAGCGGGAGACTTTCTTCCTTGATCCGTACGCATACATGGCTTTTATTTGCCATCTCGTTCATCGCGCTCGCAAACCCGCCCCGGGTCGGGTCCTTCATTGCATGAATCGGGCCTGCGGCAAGAGCCTGTTGGACCATTCCCCATACAGGCGCCACATCTGATTTTATCTGTTCCCCCAGATCAAAACCCTCGCGGTGCGCCATGATTGCAATCCCGTGATCTCCCAGTGTACCGGAAACGATGATCCGGTCACCGGGCTGCAGACCATTATCCCGAATAATGGTGTCTGCGACGCCGATCCCAGCGGTATTAATTGCAATCCCGTCAAGAGCTCCCTTTTCCATCACCTTTGTATCACCGGTGACGAGGTTAGCCCCTGCTTCACCGAGCGCTTCATCCATGGATGCAACAATCCGTGCGAGATCTGCGACTTCAAACCCTTCTTCTATGATCATCCCGCACGAGAGTGCAACCGGACACCCGCCCATCATCGCAAGATCGTTGATCGTCCCGCACACGGCAATCCTGCCGATATCACCGCCGGGAAAAAAGATTGGGCGGACGACGTGGGAATCCGTAGTGAAAACAAGATTATGCCCATAGAACGGAATTACGGCACCGTCATCAAGTGCTTCCAGTCCTATCCCACCGGCATTATTGTGGGAAAACTTCGTGAGCGTTTGCAGCAGTTCGCCCATCACTTCCCCGCCCGCACCATGCATCAGTGTGACCTTCATGCGTCGTCAACCTCGATCTCGATATTGGTGACCACAATCTCCCTGCCCCTGACCAGTTCCGGCAGCGCCCCGCACTTCGGGCAGACAAACACTTCGTCACCGGTATACCCGCAGGAACATTTTGTTGCTGCTGCAACCTCATTGCACTCGAGCACTGCCTTTTTAAAAAGAGGGTCGTCTTCCCTGATTATATCAAAGAGAAAGATCACCTGATCGGGATTCACCATTGATATTTTTCCGACATCCACACATACCTTATTAACACGGTCAGCATGGTTTTTTAGTGCAGCCTTGCGGGCAGTTGCATACAGGTCATACGCGATGCTGTACTCGTGCATCACTCCTCCATTGCAGCGTACACCTGCCGGAATATTTCCCGGGTCTCCAGGCCATCCTCACGGGAGAGCCGCTGGATGGCAAAACCCACATGGACGAGGACAAACTCGCCGACTTTCACATCGACAAGGTCGAGCCGGACTTCCTGCTTTAGTTCCCCATAGTCCACAAGCCCGATATTTCCCTCTTTAATCTCCAGCACTTCTGCGGGAACTGCAACGCACATTCGTGACCCTCGAAAATATTTGACGTATAGTGTGGGAGCTCCAACCACATAAAAACAATGTTGGGACTAAATAGTTTTCTTGAAATTTTTCCTGAAATTAAATAGATTCAAAGGATGACTCATCCTCTTTATCCACAAAATAAAATGATGCTGACGCCGGGGAAGAGATTTGAACTCTTGAGGTGCAGGGCACCATTGGTTTTCAAGACCAACGCCTTCCCGGACTAGACTACCCCGGCACGTAACATACCCATTTGGTCTTTTATGTAAAAAATGCTTCTTTGAAAAAGACCAATACCTGAACAGAGTTGGTGCCAGGACTTTGAAATTTGAACAGATTACGGATGTCTTAATAAAATCAGGATCACAAGAGCCAGAACCACCGTCATTACAATACTTGGAGATTTTTGCGTCTCCGCGGGAGTTGCACCGGAGAAAGACCCGGCCCTGAACCCTGCCGGGATAGTGGAGCTGACTCTCACCGACTGAGCATTTTCTACGTACAGGAAGACTTCCCCGCTGTCAGAATATTTGTACGGATATACCTTCACATAGATCGGCTTTTCCGGTGCCTGAATGATAATTACTTCAGGATTCAGTGCGCCGTTGTCATTGATGGTACGCAGGTTTCCGCGTTCATCGATATACTCCACCACCCAGTCAATTTTGGAGGACGTGTACATATTCACGTTACTTAAACCGGCTTTCACTTCAAAATAGGCAGGGGCATCCCGTGATGCCTTTGTATGGGCAGAGACAACGTCTTTTTGGGTTGTGACCGTCACAGGATTCCCGGTTAAAGTTGGAGACGGGACCGGTGCCTCACCCGTTACCGATATGCTTACCGTTCCCACAAATCCCTGTGCATCCGTGAAACTCACATCATAGATACCGGTCTGGGTAATGGGAACGTCAACAGAAAAATGTCCCTGAAAATTCGTGCTGATATATTGCGGCCCGAACACCCGGGATCCATCAGGTGCCGCCACGTCAATCTGGACACCTGAGTTCTGGCTCCCCTCCATTATACCGGCAATACTGAGTTTTCCATTATATTGCTGTTGCAGGCGCGAACTGAACTGGATTTCATCCATCCTGTCCACGAGTTCGACAAGACGCATCGTAACAGAATCCCCCCGTCCATTCGCCGGAACTTCAATCTTATATGTTCCCTTCCTGAGAGGTGTCGTATCGAAAATAACGTGGAATGTCCTGTCCGACTGAACATATGCAATTTTTCGTTGAATCTCCGTGGCTGTCGTGAGCTGATAATAGAGAACTACATCGATGGGAGTGCCGATGCCAAAGGTTGTGGTTCCGGTGACAACTAGAGGTTTTCCCACAGCGAGCGTCTCCGGTGCAGAGATATCGATCTGGTATGCGGAAACGACACCGGATAAAAAAAGCAGTCCAAGCACCAGCAGGACGAACTTATTCATTAACCTAAGGTCTACTACTATGGTGTTAATGATTTCTGATTTTAGTGAACGCCCGCTCGCCTGCTGGAGGGGGAAGGAGCGGTTCGAAGGCAGGATTCTGGAGTGCCTCACGGTTATTTTCAGGACATCGGGATGTTGCTGGAACCAGTGCCTGATGTGCAGCTACCGGCACGAACGCTACACCGGCAAAATATCACCGGAATCGTATGAGAAAAACCTGCTCTCCCAACTTGCCTGGATACGGGAACACCACACTCCTGATGAATACCAGATGGTAAAAATTTTTACTTCGGGAAGTTTTTTTGACTCCCATGAAATCCCCCCAAATGTCCAAAACAGGATTGCATCAGCATTTCGGGGTAAGATCGTTATCGCGGAAACCCGGCCTGAATTCGTCAATGAAGAGTCTATTTCACCGTTTCTTTTGGCAATCGATGACGGGAGCTGGAAAATCCCCCTGTTCTGTGCGATCGGGCTTGAGACTTCAGATGATCTGGTCCGGGAAAAATGCATCAGGAAAGGATTTTTATTTTCTGCTTTCTCAGATGCTGCTGCACGTGCACACGGATCGGGTGCAGGTGTAAAAGCATATCTCTTGTTCAAACCGCTCTTTTTAACGGAGAAGGAAGCACTTGAGGATATGAAGACCTCAATAGTGGCTGCAAAGCCGCATGCTGATCAGATATCCTTAAACCCGTGCACCGTACAGAACCGGACCGATCTGGAATGGTACTGGAAACGCGGGGCATACCGTCCCCCCTATCTCTGGAGCGTCCTTCAGATACTGCAGGACTCTCCCGTTCATCTCACATGCGATCCTGTGGGGGGCGGGAGGCAGAGGGGACCCCATAACTGCGGCACATGCGATGACGTGATTGTAAAAGGCATCCGTGATTATTCCCTCACTGCGGACAGGGATCTCATTACATCGCTCCTGGAAACAGAGTGCGTATGTAAAGAGGAGTGGCACTACATTCTTGACCGGGAAATGCCGTTTTGTATGCCACTTACGGGCTGAAGCTTATTTTTTTAGCTTTCCTGCATCTCGATCTGTTTTGCAAGCAATGGGAAAAACGTCCCGGCATCACTGACAATCCCGATTGCCTGCGTCGTCCCGCGGTCCATCAGCTTGGTGAGCGACGCAGGGTTGATATCTACGCATATCGTCTTGACGCTGGAGGGGAGGCAGTTCCCGACTGCTACTGAATGCAGAAGCGTCGCTACCATCAGCACCATGCTGCACCCGTCCAGCTGCCGGCGCATCGCTTCCTGCGCAACCATTGCATCTGTGATCACGTCGGGCAGGGGCCCGTCATCGCGGATTGAACCGGCTAGTACAAAAGGAACATTGTTTTTTACGCATTCGTACATGATCCCGCCCGAGATCACCCCTTTCTCTACCGCCTGCCTGATCGAACCAGCCCGCATAATCTCGTTGATCGCATAGATATGGTGCTTGTGCCCGCCCATCACGGGTTTCCCGGTTGAAATATCCATTCCCAGCGATGTGCCGAAAAGGTTGTACTCGATGTCATGAGTGGCGAGCGCATTGCCGGCAAAGAGAATGTTGATGTACCCTTTCCGTACCATCTCGGCTACTGCCTTGGCTGCACCCGTATGAATGATAGCAGGTCCTCCGACAAGCACAATCCTGCCTCCTTTGGTATGGACGTCGATGATCTCCCCTGCAATTTTTGCAATCAGGGTGACACTGGGCCGCTCCGATGAAACCGTACCATGCATAAATTCAAAGTTGCTCTGCTCGCGGGGGCGTTCGGGATACTGTACCTTGACACCCTGCTCGCCAACAACAATAAGGTCCCCCTTTTTGATCTTTGCAAGGGGGGTGCAAAATGATCGCTTTGCCTGTTTATCCATCACAATCAGGCAGTCCATCTCGATACATTCAACCGGAATCCATTCCCCGATAAATTTTATCTCCGTTGGATGGTTCGTTGTCAGGTAGAACCCTTTTGGACCGACACGATCGCGCTCAGCCAAAACCACATGTACATCTTTGACCTCAAGAGGACGGGCTCCGAGCCGGTGGAGCTCTGACAGGATAAACCCCAGTTTTTCCCGGTTTGCCGCAGCGATCCGGAGGCGTGCGTAACTCGGGTCGGTCTTCTCCTTTCCGACATCAAAGACAAGGATTTCGAAGTTACCGCCCATATCCATAACCCGGTCAAAGACCTGGGTCATGATGCCCGAATCGATGATATGACCAGAGAGCTCGATCTCCTGCGAAACCACCATATATACTGATATGGGGGATGCATCTTAATATGCGTTCTGTTAAATCTGGATAATTTGAGGATATTTTCGGAGCCGGGACACGCTACGGGATTCCCGAACACTTTTTTTTAAGTGGGATATTCAGTCTGGGTGTACTTCATGGCTGGGCAAAGGATCCATCAGATATGCGTCTGCCAAAGCCAGATCTGTACGGGTATTCACGTTATAGGCAAGCCGGGGTTCGTGGAGCAACAAACGGAGTTCGTCCTGGGGGTCTGCAATCTTGTCGCCACGAAGAATATTGACACCGCACGGGCACGCTTCAACACCCTCGATATTCTCCCGGTACAGGACGTCGCGGTGGTTTCTGACAAGGGAGACCGGTACCCAGCTCGAACAGGCTTCCTTTTCAGATGCTGCATATGCTGAATAAATTGCTTTTAGAATACCGGCATGGAGGCAGGGCAGGTCTGATACCGAGACAAAAACCGGCTGCTGCTCACCGAGAGCAGATACTGCATCGACCATATCTTCAACATACCCGGTCCCTTGTGCACAATAAAGGTCGATACCTGAAACCCTGCACCAGTTCTGCGTCATTGGGGTCTTCTTCGATGCAACAACAACGATATGACAGCCATACATCTCAAATGCCCGGATAACATAGGCAATCATAGGTCGTCCCGCGATCGTTACAAGAGGTTTTTCACCGAGGTTCAGCCGGCTGCCCGTACCACCTGCCATAATCAGGGCAAGCATGGTGCAAGAGCCTCCAGAAGACAACGGTTTTCATCTCGGGTCCGGACGGCAATACGAATTGTTGTCGGCAGGCCAAATGACGTGCAGTCCCGCACAAGTATGTCCACATTTTGCAGTTTTTTAACCAATTCCTTTGCTTGTTGCCCGGTATCGATGAGCAGGAAATTTGCCGATGATGGTAATGAGCGCAGGCCAAGTGCAGAAAGATGTTCATACAGCCAGTCTCGCTCACGTTCGATAAATTTCCGGGATCGTTCGAGTTCAGAATAATGGGAAAATGCCTGGGTGGCAAACGCCTCAGCATATGCACTCACGCTCCATGGAGGACGCATCGCCTCTATTTGCGCGATAAGGCCGGGGTCACCGAAACCGTAGCCGAACCGTATCCCGGGAACCGAGAAGCATTTGGTGAGAGATCTTAGTACAATAAGATGTTCGTTCTGGATATCACCAAGGCTCTGGGCAGGGTCCGACAGCTCGATGAAGGCTTCATCAGCACAGAGAATACCTTTGCGGAATTCAGTCTCATGAACAAGCGAAAGCATTGCATCTTTTTTTCTTAGGGTTCCGGTCGGGTTATTCGGGTTACAGATAAACCGGATATCCGCATCCGTCCTTCCTGTCACCCTTTTTCCACCGGCAAGATATGCGGAATACTCATACTCCATAAATGTCGGGGTTTCTGTGAAAAATGTCCTGAACTGCCGGAATGCAACATGACAAAAAACGCGGATCAGTTCAATCGATCCGTTGCCAACACAGATCTCATCGGCATTCCTGTGGAAAGTCCTGGCGATGATCTCCTTGAGTGCAGAATAATTATCATCGGGATAATGTTCAAGGTAAAACGGGTCACAGGTCCATGGAATGTTGGGGGGAAAGGGGTTTGTACTCGCGCTGAAATCCAGCACGTTTTTTTGGGTTTTTTCATGCTGCCGCTTTCCGCACCCCCCATGCACCACTTTATTTTTGTATGGATCTGCCATGAACAAAACCCTTTAATTACCCAGTTTGTTGCATCGGAACCCATAAATGCATTTTGGGGAGGGATTCAAAACAAAGAAGAAAGTTTTTATACATTCATGTGATATTTTGATTCATCTGGTTAAGTCAGACACAAGGAATCTCTTTGTCTGACATATGAATGACAATTGACTGACATATGTCAGAAATGTGAGATACAATGATGCAGCGAATCACACTCCGGCTCCCGGAACAGCAGATCAACCTCCTCCAGCACATGGTAGACGTTGGTGAATACCCTAACGTCTCAGAGGCGGTTCGGGCGGCCGTTCGTGAGCTCGTAGAAAAACGTGCCAGCCGTGTCTTAAAAGACAGTGACCAGGTTTCATTCAAGGTATGAGAGGGTAAATATGCAGAGCATAATTAACGATGCGCTGAAAAACGCCGAGCTTGAAAAGGAAGTTAACAAGCATGGCTCCAATGCAATGGAAGACGACTTTATCGGCCAGCCAAGAATTGTAATCATTGGCTGTGGAGGCGCCGGCAATAACACCGTAAACCGCATCCACCACATGGGTGTCGCCGGTGCTGAAACGATAGCGATCAACACGGACAAGCAGCATCTGGATATGGTCCAGGCTGATAAACGCGTCCTGATCGGGAAATCACTGACCAAAGGCCTGGGAGCCGGCGGATATCCTGATGTCGGGAAACGCGCCGCAGAGATGGCACGCCCGACACTCGAAGCATTACTTGAATCGGCCGACCTCTGTTTCATCACCGCCGGTATGGGTGGCGGTACCGGTACCGGTGCCGCACCGGTTGTCGCCCAGATCGCAAAAGAGCAGGGTGCAATTGTCGTCGGGATGGTCAGTTATCCGTTCCAGGTTGAAAAGGCACGCCTCATCCGGGCAGAAGAGGGTCTTGAGGCACTTGCTTCTGCTGCAGATTCCGTGATTGTCCTTGACAATAACCGGCTCAAGAACTTTGTCCCGAATCTCCCGCTGGGCCAGGCATTCTCAGTGATGGACCAGCTTATTGGTGAGACAGTCAAGGGAATTTCTGAGACCATTACCGAACCGTCCCTGATCAACATCGACTATGCTGACGTCCGTGCAATCATGAGCAAGGGCGGCGTCGCTGTCATGCTTGTCGGAGAGAGCAAGCAGCAGAACAAGGCAGAAAGCGTTGTCCGCGAGTGCCTGAGCAACCCGATGCTCGATATCGATTACCGGGGCGCAACCGGAAGCCTCATCCACATCACGGGCGGCACCGACCTTACCCTGCAGGATGCAGAAGAGGTGGCAACCTCACTCACGTACGAGCTCGATCCGCATGCAGATGTTATCTGGGGTGCCCGCGTCAGGAGCGACATGGAGGGCAAGATCCGGGTCCTTGCAATCATGACCGGAGTCAAGAGTGCCCAGATCCTCGGAACACGGCAGTCGTACAAGACCACCATCCAGGATATTGAGAACAAGAGGACAAACCCCAAGGCAGTCGAGATGCCCCAGGCCCGCAGCAAGTCCCGCGACCAGTCAAGCGGCGGCGGTATGCTGGAATGGGTCGGATAATTACACACCACCACGCACAATCACATTCACCTGAAAATTTCCATGATAGCATTCTCCCCCATAAAGCAGGGAAATGTTGGTTAATAAACAGCCAACAGTTAACAGATATACCAAGAAGGTGTACCTGATCCAATCAGGTTCAAACCTCCTTTTTCTGTCGTTTGTAAAAATTCCTTTGATTGATTATACAATACAACTTCCGGTCGGCAACCCGGGCGGGTTGTGACCATATTCTACGAAATACTTAAGTAAATTCCAGTCTTTTAATAGTAGTACATTTCACTTATCCTTCGCTGGGAGGATGTGGGGTGCATAAAAACGATATGCATCCTGGTACCGGGAGTTGAACATCATGAACAGAATGCTGAACAAGGACGTTTGTCCTGAATCTTATCAAAATTGCATACCAAGACCTTTTTCTGATGTTTTTTACCCTGTATCCCGCATTCAGGGTATTCCTGTAATCATACCGGAGACTGACTGCTCCGGCATATTTAGTGCCTCAACCACATCATTTACACCCTCCCTGCCGGGATTTTTGGAGGACTGATCCATGATAAACGACCTGATTGAAAAGCGAAAGAAAACACTCGCAGAGTCTGAACAGCATAAAAACTTACGCAACGAGCTCAATGCTGCGGCAAGCAAGTCTGCACGCGAACGCAACATGTTGAACAACCAGACCCGCGAGTTTGTTGACGAAGCCCAGAAAAACAAGGACCTCCGCGATAAATTTAACCAGGAGGTCATTGAGCTCAAGGTGCAGCGCAATGATCTCAATGATCAGGCAAATACTCTCTTTGAAGAGATCGAGGCATATAAAAAAGAGCATGGCAGCCCAAAGAGCCGGGGGATAAAAGAGGTCCAGAAACAGATCGAGCACCTCGAAATGATGCAGCAGACGCAGGTCTTTTCCACGGAAAAGGAGCGCGAGCTCATCGAAAAGATCAAACAGATGCGGGGGCAGGTAAAAGAACAGGAAGCAGAGCTCGAGCAGAATAAGGAGATGCGTACAAAGGTAGCATCAGCACGTGATCTCCGTAAGCAGGCATCAGACCTGCATGCCAAAGTCACCGAGATCGCAGAGCTTGCCCAGAAGCACCACGACCTCATGGTCGAGTCCTACAGGAAAGCCGATAAGTCCCGGGAGGCAGCCGACGCAAGCCACAGGAGTTTTGTTGAGGCACAGGAGTCCGCAGACTCTGAACACAAGTTCTTCATTGCGTGCCAGAAAGAGTTGCGGGACTACGACAAGGTCATTTCCGGACTTCGCAAGAAGACGAAGAAAGTCAAAGTCACCAAAGAACAGAAGGCAGTCAGGAAAGAAGCCGAACACCTGTTCAAGAATTTCAGGGCTGGCGAAAAACTTACCACTGATGATATCCTCCTCCTCCAGCGTTCAAAACTCATTTAATGTTATTTTTAAGGTCAGGAATCATTTAATAGATTTGCAAGTGAGTGTTTAGGTACAATGGTGCAGGGACGTACATTAGTCCTTAGTGTCGACCGTGATGACGACATAGGATACAAGGCTTCCGTGGAAAGTCCATGCGTCGGGCGGACTGCCTGCCTTAAAGCTGCCAATACCCTTGCACTTGCTGACCCGGAAGACTCAGATACCAATGCAATTTTCTACGCAGTAAAAATCTTTGACGATCTCACGGCAAAAGGGGAGGATGTGCAGGTCGCAGTCATTTCCGGAAACCACATGCATATGATTGAAGGAGACCGCAAGATTGCCGCTACTCTGGAACAGCTTGTCAAAGAAACGCAGGCAACGAACTGTATTCTCGTATCGGATGGTGCAGAGGACGAATATGTCATCCCGATCATCCAGGCAAAAATTCCGGTTAGCAGTATCCGCCGGGTTATAGTAAACCAGATGCCCAACCTGGAAGGGACATATTATATTTTAAGGAAACTACTCGATGACCCCAAGATTTCACGGATAGTGCTCGTCCCGCTGGGCCTTGCAATGCTGCTCTATGCATCTGCATATCTTATGGGATACCCGGGCACTGCAACCATCATCGTCGTTGGTGTCATCGGCAGTTATCTTCTCTATAAAGGGTTCGGGATCGATGAGATCGTGCATGGGACGATCGATGCGCTGCGGGTATCACTCACCCGTGGCAGGTTCTCATTTGTGACATACACGACGACAATCTTACTGGCAGTTATCGGGATTGTCATGGGGTTTATTACCGTCCTGAAATTTTATGCATCAGACGGGAGCCTTGGCATCCTGCTCTATCTCATGACGTTTATTTATGGTTCGGTTGAATGGCTGATCATTGCCGGTATCATTGTCTCTGTGGGGATCATTATTGATGTCTCCATGAACGAGCGGGAGCAGCTGGGAAAGGTGATCGTCTTTCCCTTCTTTGTGACGGCTCTGGGGCTCATTCTCTATGGTGCCAGTGTCTATCTTATCACCGTGAGTGGCGTGCCGGACTTCCCGCTCACCATGACGGAGGCAGGCACGTATATCCTGTACTCCACCATCATCGGGCTCACATCAGCAATAATTGGTGTCATCGTCCAGCATTTTGTTAATAAAAAGCTTGCAGAGCAGCGGCGCCAGGAAATCATCGAAGTGCTTTAAAATGAGGATGATCCGACAAGTATAGTCAGATAATCAAAAAATATTTCTTGTTGACTATTAGTAATCATTTTTGTCGCATATCGAAGACATCCGGACGGATGTCTTCTCATGCTCCTTCACAGTCGCAGATCGGAGATGTCCTGAAGGAAATCTTCTCATGCTCCTTCACAGTCGCAGATCGGAGATGTCCTGATGGACATCTTCT
>CAZNIL010000003.1:0-74583 GCA_964573085.1 uncultured Methanoregula sp. | reverse complement strand
TCCATGTTGACCATATGAGACATTGATCTACCCTTCTTTTCTGCCCGTAAACCCCCGTTTTAACCGAAATTTTTTTTCCCCGTCAGAAAATGGCGCACGATACCAGTGGGCGGCATTCCTTGTATGAGTAATTTCCAGGGATATTAAAATAATGGCAAGGGAGGCACGACACGGGATTGCTGAGTGTATTCATTTAAAAATATCAGGATGGCCACCCCTTCATCAATATGCATCTTGCCGGATTGTTTTATCGTCCGGATTCTCCTCATTGTTGTTGGCCCTTTCTGAAACAAGAGAGAAGTGGCCCGTGTTCTCACCTCCTATCCCTCATTCCATCTGGTGAAATCCCAAATCCGGGGCTCTGGTGAAAACCTTAATTTGATCAATCTTTTTACCCATACAACCTTCGGTAAAGAACTCGTATGAGTTCTCCCGACATCTCATCTCTGTTAAGGTTCGACATGCCAAAGCTCCCGTGAGCGTTATGAAATATTTTCATTGAGCATTTCTACAAGTGCCGGATTTGCATATCTGTGAGAGCGAAGTAACGTTTTCACAACTAGTTCGCACAACAAGTTACGAAAAAATAAAACGATCCAATGTCCAAAATCTAGAAAAAATACGGAGCATCGAAACAGGGGTGACTTTTTTAAAACCTGGATTTTTTTCATTGCATCAGGACTATCCCGTTCTCCTCTTCTCTCAACCCCGCACAGTTACAGCAGGCCGACTGCGACGCACGACGGAACACATCTGAATCCAAGGATCTCTGGTAATCATGTGAGATTATGGATTTCTACAGAGCTGAATTTTTCTCCTATCTGAATGGATCTTCTCCTCAATCTCCATTCACGATCCTTTTTAAGAAAGAATATGTCAGATGACATGATGGGACACAATACACATCAAAGTGCAGGATGCAAAACCCAGGAATCTGAAATTACCAGGACGCACAAACTCCCCTGAAAAAATGCCAAGCCAGGTAAAACTTTTCCTGTTTGTTAAAGATCACCCATTAAAAAAGGGAGAAACGACGATTTTTTTTAGATATTTTCAAGAATTTCAGGAGAATTTCAAAATTAATAGTTATATCGCATTATTTTCCAAAAATCGTTCGTTAAATCGCCATTTTGCTATATATAAACCATATGATGCTATACACAAAAGGGGTTATTCTGAATAAATTGTCATGCCCTTGCTCATCACCGGGAGGAATGAAATGTCTTTTTGGAACACAACCGAACATGTCCAAAAAAATATGGACAAATCTCCTGCGATATCCGTCAAAAACCGGTTCATCATGGATCTCTGGTAAAGATGTGAAATCAGGGATTTTCCATATCCAAGAGACAGGCAATTAAATAATCTTTGAAAATCAAAATACACTTAAATTTTTACTCACATCGATGAGATGATGAAGTGGGGATCCGTGAGATATCCCGGAAATTCGTGAAAATACTTCCTGTATTTCCGACTGCTTGAGGAATTATCTCACTAGGACAGGACAAGGAAATTGATCCGAAAAGGTTGTTCTTAACATCATTGTGCGGGCGAAATCATCTTTGTGCATTTCATGACGGAGGAGATTTCCGGAGAACCAGAATATTCTTTCTGTTCGGGGATTTTTTTAAAAAGATCGGCGAAACTGAAGGCTTGAGAATTATCGGGCTGAACATATGTCGATAACAATAGAGGCCTAATACGAACCTCCATGAAGACCGTGACAGATGGAGGAGGCTCGTCCTCACTATCAGGCAGATGGCGGGCACACCGGGAAGCCCCCAATTCCAGAGAGAGATGGCAACTTTGCATTGAATCATCAGGGAATGTGTTCTCTTATTTTTTTAGATAATCCGTCATCCTCTTCTTTGTTGGAACCAGGATCCTATTGTCTTTGATCCAGGGGATTTTCTTATATAACGAGTCGGATCCCCGTCTTTCAGACGGTGGGTTTTTAATAAATAAACCAAATAATGCTATATGAAAAGGGGTATTCTTACCATCTTTATCCCGAAGTAAAGAAACGCCTCGCATGAGCCAATGGAGTGAATTGCATGGACGAGACCCGGATCCAAGAAGAGATCAACAAATATAAAAAATTCAAGAAAGTGGACGGTGCGACGTACCGGAAGGTAAATCAGTTCCTCAGGAAAAGGACATATATCACCGCACGCGAATGGGCGCTCGCCCGCCTTTGCACAGATTTCAGGACAACCGGAGGGGCGGAAATGACCTTTATTGGACAGCACCTGCCCGAACTCGTGCCGTTCATGGAGGAAACCTATTCCCCCCAAGCGGTAAACCAGGCACGTAATTCATTCAAGAAGAAGGTACGGAAGGCGAGTGCCACCTTTTTTTATGGTGCGATGTGCGGTTTTTTCACCACGGACGAGCTCGATGACCTGCTCTTTGAAGCAAGCGAAGTTGCCCGTTTCCTGCTCGAAGTGGAGGGAACTACCCTTGACATAGACGAGGAGATCGACATCGAGGACCGGATCACAAAAGTGATGAGAAGTGTTGGTGAGACCGCCAAGACCATCCTGAAAAACCGCGTTATGGTGGCTGAACAGACCCGGGAGGATAGAATTTCCTTAAAAAATCCCGAAAAGAGCCGGACTACTGACGAGTCTCCACAGCCGGTAAAGGCACTACGAAGAAGAAAAAAGCGAACTGATCAGGACGATCCGACAAAATTATCGCAAGATTTACCAGAAGAAAATGATATTCACAAGCCTTCCCCACAAGCACCTGCAGTACTCAACATTCCTGATCGACCTGCCGAAGCCCAGGAGATATTACCTGATAAAAATGATCGTGAGGCAGAGGATCCGGACAAAGGCGGTTCTTATCGTGATGCTCCTTTCCTTCACAAAGCCAAAGAAGTTCAAAATGATACGGGAGCCGATCAACAATGAAAATCATCCAGGTTGTCGGAAGGTCGAATTCCGGCAAAACATCATTTATTAAAAAACTGATACCCGAACTGGAGAAGAAAGGCCGGGTCGCCGTCATAAAACACCTTGCCGACCATGAATTCAATCTTGAAAAGGACAAGGACACGACCCGGTTTTTTGACGCAGGCGCTACTATATCGTTTGGAGTTGACGATAAAAAATCGGTGGGCGCGATAAGGACGAACCGGCTCGAAGATTTGTTGTTCCTTCTCAATACACAGGGAATTGAATATACGGTAATCGAGGGGTTCAAGACCCAAGGTTTTCCAAAAATTGTGATCGGTGATCTCAAAATTGAAAATTGCATTGCTGCCAACCCGACGGTAGATGAAGTGCTGGAGTCTCTCCACCAGTTTGAGGACTATCCGAAAGAGGACAGGATTAAAAATGGCAGAGAGGTTTGAAATGACATTAAAAAGCCATAAAAAACGCCTTTTCGGGACCAACGGTGTCCGGGGAATTGTCGGGAGTGATATGACCCCAGACCTCGTCTTTTTTATTGGAGCAGCACTAGGCACGCTCCGCAAAGGATCCATAGCCGTAGGAAGAGATACGAGGACGTCGGGGGAGACGTTGATCCACTCCTTAAAAGCCGGACTCTTGGCTACCGGGTGCGATGTTACAGATTGCGGGGTGTTGCCGACTCCCGCACTCCAGTACCTTATCAAAGAAGAGTTCGACGGAGGGGCGATGATTACCGCTTCTCATAACCCTCCTGAATATAATGGTGTCAAGATCATCGAGGCTGACGGGACCGAAATGGGGGACGACGAGACAATAGAACTGGAGCAGCATATTTTCAACCGGTCTTTTGATCTGCAGCCCTGGGATCACGTCGGCCACGATGCGAGCGCCCAAGACATTATCGACCGGTATATCTCGGCAGTTGTCCGGCAATTTCCTCCTGATATCGGCAACGGGATGCTGGTTGTCGTGGACCCGGGTTCCGGCCCGGCATGCAGGACGACTCCGGAGATCCTGAAAAGACTTGGGTGCCGAGTACTGACCGTCAATGGGATTATGGACGGACATTTCCCGGGACGAATGCCGGAACCGACACCCGAAGGACTTGCCGCACTCTCTGCCCTCGTAGTGAGCTCCCGGGCTGCATTTGGTGTTGCCCACGACGGCGATGCTGATCGTGCGGTGTTTGTCGATGAGAACGGGGATTATATCGAGGAAAACCAGGAGTTTGCTATTGTAGCAAAGCACGTGTGCCAGCGTCAGAAAGGAGTTATTGTTACCCCGGTAAGCACGTCCCAGATTATTGAAGCGGTTGCTTCTTCTGAGGGCTGTAGTGTCGTGTATACCCGGGTGGGGAGTATCTATGTCGCACGAACCATGCATTCACGTATCAAAGAAGGAGACAACGTGGTGTTTGGAGGGGAGGGGAATGGGGGGCTTATATTTCCCGATCACCAGTTCTGTCGTGATGGTGGCATGACTGCAGCCAGCATGGTGGCAATTCTCGCTGCCACCGGGAAACGGTTGTCAGATATCGTCACCCGGCTTCCGAAGCGATTCATGATCAAGGAGAAACAAAAAACCTTCCATGCGCAAAAAATAATGGCACAGATCGAACGATCATTCACACAAGACCAAATCGATCATACCGATGGATTAAAGATTACCCGGGGTTCGACATGGGCATTAATCAGGGCATCCGGAACCGAACCTTTGATCCGGATTTTTGTTGAATCCGAAAAAAGAACTGATGCCGAAGTGTTTTTTAAGGAAATTTCCGGCATTATTTCAAAAGAATCCGGCAAATAATTCATGATAGGATGAAACCTAGGAGTTGGAGTTAAACATTTAATCACAATAAGGACAAATATTGATTATTATAGAAAAATCTCTTGAATTTTTCGAAAAATGATAATTTAGACTCTGAATAATTATTAATTTCTTGATTTGAACCATATTTTGCAATTGAAATGAATTGAGAACAGGAAGTAAATGGAAAAATTTATTAATTAATTTATCGAATTGAGTTTTATCTTATCCAATACGTGTTGTTTGGTCATGTATTCACTTTCAGAGACGACAGTAAGCGCCATACGGGATGCTGCAGCAAAAAATGATCTGAATTTAATTATTGAAATTGTTAATACCGCTCTTTTCATAGCGGGGCGGAAAAAACGCGAAGAACTCAGGGGCAGGATACATACATTATTGACTGATATTTCAACCGAAAAAAACAATCCCGCCATCCTCCGTGCCCTTCAGGGAATTTCTCAAAATGATACGAATGTTCTCTTAAACCGCATCATTAAGCACTATCTCGTAACGCACGATGAGGCTTGGCTGACTGAAATTTTTTCTCTTATTTCCAGATTCAAGACAAAAAGTCAACAGGCCGAAGCATTCGCGATGCTTGCATACAGGCTCATTGAAACCGGAATTATTACATCAGACCCGGCACTGGTACAGCAGGGTATCGGGACACTCGATCGGGTTTCCCTGGTGAAATACCGGTCCGGCATTATCGAAAAGGTCATTCCTTTGGTTATCGCATGGGCAGTTGGTTCTGGAGATTATGAATTCCTGGATAAAACCGGTCGTATTATCATGAATATCGGAGACTCGGCAAAACGGTCTGTTGCACAAGCGAACCTGGTTCAGGCGAAAGCAACTGTAGCTATCCGGGACTGCAACCTGTCAAAATTCATCGAAAGCATCAGGATTGCGTGCACCATAAAACAGAAGAACCAGCGGCAGGTATGCATCGCATCTGTTATCTCCAGCGGATCTTCTCAATTCCTGCAAACCCCCCATGACAATGTTTGTGCATTTATCGACTTTTTTAAAGAAGAGCCTGATGAGATCCGAAGCGAGATTATCTGTGCATTATTAGAAGACCTCTATGATCGCAGCAACGACCATACAACAATACGTACATGTCTGGATACTTTTGCGAGAGAAACCCCTTTTGCACTTTCTCCTATTATTCTCACGCTACTTGATAAAGCAAAAAAAGATGGGGACATCTGGTATCTTGTAACCGCAATACAATTCCATAAATTCTTTTCGGAAAAATCACGGTATCCCCTTCAGGATCTTGTACGAACAGGTATTGCGATTGCCGGTAATACCAATGACTCTCATGTCATCATGATGATCGTCCCTCTCGTAGCGGTATCCTGCGACCCGGTCGAATCCTCAAGGCTGTATCTCAAGATCGCCCGTGTTCTGCTCTCGATAGAGAAGATTGAAGACGCGGTAATAGTACTTAAGAAAATCAGGAACGGGATGCAGAACCAGCAGTCTTTCGATGAGTGCTGTAGTATTCTCTGCAGGCAGACTGTCCTTTCAGATAATATCGCTCTCGCAAGGAACTTTTTTGAGAAGAGAGCAGACAGAATACGTATTCCCGACATTCTCTCCCGTGCAGTACATGATCTCTGCACGCATTTTTCATTCGGGATGATCATCCGGCATATCGACTCGTTCCTTGCACTCGTTCTCCTGCACCCGAAAAAAGACCAGCTGGTGCTGGAATGTATTACCACGCTCATAAAACGCGGATTTCTGCAGACAAATGACCCTGACGTGCTTATCTCATGTACAAAAGTCATCAGTGATCCTTCACAAAAAGAGCAGGCGCTCTCAACTATTGTGATTGAAGTGGCGAAGATAGGGGTGCATACCAGAAGTCGCGATTTACTCCAGAGGGCTGTTGGCCTCACCTGCCTCATTGAGGGGGAGAAGACCCGGTCAGCAACCCTGACAACGATCATCGATGAAGCAACGGAACTGGCAGTCCACGACGGTGATCTCGACCTCCTTAGGCGGATGCGGGAGTGGAGCTCCTCCCTGCTTTCACGGGACATCGAGATCCTTGCCATTACAAGGATAACCGAGGGTATGATCAAGTATGCGATCGATAAGCAGCACCCGGGCGCTCTCGAAGAAGCATACCTGATTGCACAGGATATTGGTGACTCGTCACAAAACAAGGAACTTATCGACCACATCTGCGATTGTTTTGTGAAGATAGGGTGTGTTGTCATCCACAACACCGGTTTTTCCGTACAGGATGAAGATTTCACCACGATGTTAGAGCCATTTCAGCGAGGCCGTGAGCTCCTGATCCTCCACGGGAAAAAAGAAGAACGGTCCCTCAAAGTATCCCATTTTATTGATATCATCCTTGCATCCGCGCAACAAAAGTACCTGCAGGGATTTTTTTTCCCGCTTTGTCTGTATGTCCTCGAGATTGAAAATCCGATTGAACGCGATGCGATGGTATCACGGATCGTCGCCCATATAAAACAGCATATCCTTACGCCGGAATCAACCGATCCGTATGAGACATTGGTTTACAACCTGCTGTCTATAAAATACCCTTGCCCAAACCCCCTTTTGACAGATCTGATGATCCGGGTAGCAGGGGAGATCAAAGATCCTTTCAACAGATTGTACTGGTTACTGAATGGATCTCAAAATTACCTGCGGGCAAATGACCGGAAAAAGGCAAAGGAGGTACTGCAGCAGATCCGGTCGTCGCTTCAAAGTGTTCCTTTAAAATACCAGAAGGTTATCCTTCTTGCCGGCCTCATCGAGTCATACCGGGAGATCTCAGAGAGTCTGGCAAAACAATGTCTGGATGATGCATTGTACCTGTTGCCTGACATCGAATATGACCATAGGTCAACTGCACACAAACAGATTGTATTTGCGATTGCCCGGTTCAATGAAAACAAGAAGAATATGATACATGTTGAGGATGCCCTCGATGTGGCATCAGCAATTGACGATCCCTCAGATTACATCATTTCCATGATAGCGATCTTCCGGATGATTCAGCACGACTCTCATAAAAAAGAGGTAATCTTAACACACATTGAAAAAAGATGCGACAGCATCACATTGCCTGCAGAGAAGGCATTGGTTCTTCTGAACTTCATTTCCCTTTTTGATGGTACAAGCGACCAAGATTACATCCTTAAGCTCCTCGATCGGACTGCCCGTATCACTCCATCAATCGATAGTGTTTTTATTGCCGATATGGTCAGGAAAAACATTATTCAACAGTATCTGAACCTTTTAATGAATCACGACAACAAGCAGATCGCCAAAAAGGCAAACGGGGTTGCCCGGACAATAGAATATGATCTTATTCGTGACAAACTCCGGAATTCGAACGGGCAGATTGATATAAAATGTTCACCAACTTACGAAAAAATCAAAAACCTGACGGATCCGATGAACGCACCGGAGAGTAATTCAGGATACCGTGAGGGTCTTGAAAGAACAGTCCGGACGATTCCTGACAGAATAAAAAGGATCCAGTATTATGCGACAATTTACATCCTGCTCATGGAGCATAAGCGACAGAAGAACGCAAAACATTTCATGCGGGCTGCAATGGGGGAGGCCCGGAAGATCCGTCCCCTGTCCCGTCGTTCCATGCTCCTTTGCGATATTGCCATGCTGTGGCATTCTGCCGGTCATTATGATGAGGCACAGACTCTCATGGATGATGCGGTTGATGCAACTGCAAATATTCGGCAGTATGAAAAACGTGATGCCGTAATTGAAAGACTCTCACTTGCGATAAAATTTTTACAGGACCGGTACCCATGAAAACGATCCAGATATTCATTTCCGGAAGGGTGCAGGGCATCGGGTTCAGGGCATGCGTGCGGCGAATTGCCCTTGACCTGAATATCAGGGGAACCGTGATGAATCTGTCTGACGGAAAAGTCCAGGTTTATGCAACCGGGGAGCCCATGGTGCTGGAAAAATTTGTTTCCATGTTGTATGGGTGTCCCCGTGCGGTTGTGCGGGATATCAGTTCAACAGATGTTTCTTTTAACCAGTTCGATGATTTTTCCATCATAAAAGGGGAGAACCGCCTCAGTACAGGATTCTGAACTCTTCATGGTCCTGTAATGCGTGCAATAATGAACAGACCTGCTCATCGATCTGCCCGACACGGATCGAAGTTTTGAACAGGTTAATCAGTTTCCGTACAAGTTCATCTGAAAGGATACAACGGCTACCACTTATTTCAAAGTCGTCAGGACTGATCCTTTCTGCAGCGACCCTGATAACCGTTTCGTCGATCATTCCAGCTTTGAACGGGTCGATCAGGTCATATACGAGCCCCCCCTGCCCTTCATGCAGGATACCAATATCAGGATCCATGTGAGCGCCAAGGATCGAGACACAACAATTGCCATACAGAATTGAGTATCCGATAGAAAACATTGCATTCACGACGTCCTGTTGGGACGTAAGCCTCCTTCGCCGGTATCCCAGTTCCGGTGGAAGCGCTCTGGACAGGATCTCGTAATACATATCAGCGGTCAGCCGGTGAATGCGTCGGATCTCTTCGAGTTTGATTAAATATTCCAGTTCCCCAAGGGATTTATGAATGATCTCGCTCTCTCCCTCATAGAGCAGGGGCGACCCCCAAGATTCTTCAAGTTTTTGCAAAAAGAGTAAACGCGATTTAATCGATCCTCCAGCGAGCTCCACTGCGTACCGGTGCCGGGGTGCGTCAACCTGGAGCGCCCGCATAACCTCGGGAACATCGTTCCCGTACGGGCGGATTGTGCTCACCGGGGTCCCGTCAGCTTCAAAAATTGATATGGAAACACCTTTTTTTACGAGGTGGATGATGGTGGATGTGTGAAGAGTATGTCCGCCAACAATCAGAAGGTGGTTGATCGTATCGATGGGAAATTCCCGGGTGGTGTTTTTCTGTACGATAATCAACATTGATGGGCTTGACTTTATGTGTGCGCCAAAACCGCTGACCAGAAACCACGGGATTTTAGATGACGTCATTTGTATAAAACACGGGATTTTCTATCTAATTACTACCATCGTACGCACAGATTAAAGCATCGTTTTCACGATGAGGTATTTCTGGATATACCGGTTACGGGGGAAAATCCCAAATATCGGGTTTTTTTAAAAATTCCCTCGGAATTCCCCCAAAATATTACAAGAGATTTCAGGGACATAAACCATATTGTGCGATATACAAACCATGCACAACAGGAACATGATTTACACTGAACAGGAGAACGGAATTTTGATGGGGATAGGTTTATGGTTTTTGAGCTAGGGATAACAGGATCGAATTTTTTTCTTTTTAATCTATGCCATGCTAATGCAGGACAATGCTTTTCTCTACGGCACGAGTACGTACTGATGTTTCAAGGAAAACAGACGTTCGGTTTTTCAGTGGAAGGGATTTCTGAAAATAATAATCATGCTTGCGACCCCGCGGGATCATCGGCGGATGAAATCCTTTGAATTTGAAAAACGCGAATCACCGTGACAACAGAGGTGACAGATGTTCTGGGATAAAACGACCGAGACTCTCCATGGAGAAAAACTCAAAGCACTCCAGCTCAAGCGCCTGAAAAAAACAATCCGCGATTCGCAGAACGTGGGGTTTTATAAAAAATGCCTTGCTGATGCACATGTCCGCCCGGATGATATCAGGACACTTGAGGATATCGAAAAGGTCCCGTTTACCAAAAAACAGGACCTGCGGAACGGGTATCCTTTCGGGTTCTTTGCTGTCCCGCTCAAAAAAGTTGTTCGGATCCATACAACATCCGGTACGACAGGCAAACCAACCGTTGTCGGGTATACGCAGAACGACCTTGATGCGTGGGCAGACCTGATCGCACGAAATATGACCATGATTGGCGTTACGGATGATGACATCTTCCAGAACATGGTTAACTATGGTATGTTCACCGGCGGGCTTGGGTTCCATTACGGAGCAGAAAAGATCGGGATGACTGTAATTCCCAGCGCAACAGGGAACACCAAACGCCAGATTGAGATGATCAAGGACTTCGGTGTCACCACGATCCACTGCACCCCCAGTTATGCGATGCACCTTTCTGAGGTGGCCGAAGAGATGCATATATCTCTTGAAAGCCTGAAGACCGGTATTTTCGGGGCCGAACCGTGGTCGGAGACAATGCGCAGTTCCCTTGAAGAGCGTCTTGGAGTCACAGCATTTGACTCGTATGGGCTCTCCGAGCTCTTCGGACCGGGGGTCGCATTTGAATGCCCCGAACGAGACGGGCTCCACATCTGGCACGACGCATATCTTGTCGAGATAATTGACCCGAAGACCGGTGAGCCGCTTGGAGACGGGGAACGTGGGGAGCTTGTTGTCACGCCATTAGTGAAAGAAGCAATGCCGCTCCTGCGGTACCGTACGGGTGATGTTACCATGAAGATGGAAGACGGTTGTCTTTGCACACGAGGACAGAAGATCTCACGGATCACCGGGCGGAGCGATGATATGCTGGTCATTCGCGGCATCAATGTCTTTCCCTCCCAGATTGAACATGTGCTGTTAAAAATTCCGGAAGTGGGCAATCAGTTTATGGTCTATGTGGACAAAGTGAATCACTTGGATGAGATGACCGTGGACGTTGAGATCAATCGTGACTATTTCAGCGGGGAACTCACTGACCTTGCGCGAATCCAGAAGAAAGTTGTAAAAGAACTGCGGGATGTTCTCGAGCTCAGGACAACCGTGAAGCTCGTCGAACCGGGCTCCCTTCCCCGTTTCGAGGGAAAAGCCAAACGGGTCATCGATCGGCGGGGGGATACACTTTGAGATGCTGGGACCCGCGGATTGAGGAACTGCCAATAACTGAACTCCAGCGGATGCAGTATAAACTATTAAAAGGCCTTGTGTACCGGCTCTACAGTTTTTCACCATTCTACCACGACCGGATGAAGGAACAGAATGTCCATCCGGATGATATCAGGGAACTTGCTGATGTGAAGTTACTGCCCTTCATGTTCAAACGTGACCTGAGGGATAACTACCCGGACAAGATATTCACAGCAACCCAGGACGAGCTGGTGAGGTATCATGTCTCATCGGGGACGACGGGCAAACCGACGGTTGTCGGGTATACCCAGAACGACCTGGACAACTGGACCACATCACTCGCACGAGCGCTCACATCGCTGGGACTGGGGCGGGGAGATGTGATTCAAGTCAGTTACGGGTACGGGTTGTTCACCGGAGGACTGGGGTTGCACTATGGTGCAGAAAGGATCGGAGCCACAGTAATCCCTACAAGTGTCGGCAATACCGAACGCCAGATTGAATTGATGCAGGACCTCGGTACAACAGCGATTGCCTGCACCCCATCCTATTTACTCCATCTTGGGGAAGTAGCCGAAAAGATGGGTGTTGACATCCGGAAAGATACCCGCCTGCGGACAAGTATTCTCGGTGCCGAACCTTGGACTGAACGGATGAGGAACCGGATCGAGGACTGGCTGGGCATCAAAGCGTATGATATCTATGGTACAAGCGAACTCTCCGGCCCGATGTTTACCGAATGTACCGAGCAAAAAGGGTTCCATGTCTGGTCCGATCTTGCACTGGTCGAAATTATCGACCCAAAGACCGGAGAACAGCTCGCTCCCGGGGAGAGTGGGGAACTCACCATAACAATTCTGCAAAAGGAAGCGCTTCCGATGATCCGGTACCGGATTGGTGACATCACTCGGGTCAATGAGGAACCATGCAATTGCGGCAGAACCCATCCAAGGGTGGACCGGATCCAAGGGAGGGTCGATGATATGCTCATCATCCGGGGCATCAACGTGTTCCCCTCGCAGGTTGAGTATGCCCTTATGGCGATCCCCGAGGTCGGGCAGCATTTCCAGATCGTTGTCGACCGCAAAGGGGCGCTCGATGATATGCTCGTCCGGGTCGAACTCAACAAGGAGTCGTTCTCTGATAAGATCACGGATCTGATGCATATAAGCGGGAAAGTTGAGCACAAATTGCGCAATGCCCTGAATGTGAATGTTAACGTAGAGCTCGTCGAACCGGGTTCATTACCGAGATATGAGGGAAAATCCAAGAAAGTGGTTGACAGGAGGTCATTGTAATGGATGTGAAAAAATATGTGGTCAAGCAGATATCGGTATTTTCGGAAAACCGACCCGGCAGGCTTGCTGCAATCGCCCATGCACTGGGGGAGGAAAAGGTCAATATCCTTGCATTCAGCATTGCTGAAGCAAGCGGCTTTGGCGTTGTCAGGGCACTCGTCGATCACCCGGAAAAAGCGCACAAGAAACTGACGTCGCTCGGGTTCAATGTTGCGTTTACCGAGGTTATTGCTGTCCATATGAAGGATATTCCCGGCGGGCTCTACGAGGTCGCAAAGATCCTAGGGGATGCCAAAATCAACATAGAATATTCATATGCCTATTCAGGAAAGGATGGCGCGGTACTGATCCTCCGGGTCGATCACGTGGAAGAGGCGATCGAAAAAATCTCAAAATCGGGTGCAACCTTAATCGAGAGTTCAGTCTTCCACTAAAAAAATTGCACTCATTTTTTTTCCCATTTTATCAAATCTGCCACCTGCGAGAGCGTGCTCCCGCGCCGTATCTCCTCCCGTATTCTCTCTTCATTTTTCCTAACCTCAAGTGCCCGCCGTGCAATTTCATACGCCCGTTCTTTGGGAACCACAACAACCCCGCTCTCGTCACCGATGATCCAGTCACCAGGGTTCACTAACTGCCCTGCACAACGGATCTCAGCATTGATTTCGCCAAATCCTTTTGGTTCGCCGGCATTAGGGACGATTGCTCTTGCAAAAACCGCAAACTTTGTTCTCCTGATATCATCCACATCCCGCACGGCACCATCAATGACGACACCTGCGATCCCCTTTCTGACACAACTCAAGGTTGCCAGTTCGCCCCATGGAGCAACATGAGTTGCACCATCATTGTTGATCACGATGACATCCCCCGGACCTGCAACATCAATAGCTTCGACAGGTTTTGCCCAATCACCGGAAAACGTCTGTACAGTGACGGCCTGGCCTGTCATCTTCACATCCCCGCATATGGAGACCATCCCTTCCATCGCACCTTTCCGGTGCATCGCATCGGTGACATTTGGGGAAGACACCTTTAAAAAAAGATCCCGGATCCGTTCATCGAGAGAACTCATGTCAGCTTTTTGGAACGAGGGATTATCGATTGAGGCCCGGATCGTACGGGTGGATGCGGCCACATCCGCCGAACGGGTGATCGCACTTCCGACAATAACGATCGCTGCCCCGTTTTGTACTGCCTGTGCTGCTGTTCCTGCATCAAGCCCCCCCGCTACAGCAACCGGGATGGTGACATCTTCCGTAATCTCGGAGAGCAGATCAAGGGAACTTCTTCCCATCATCTGTTGATCGATACCAACATGTGCGGTGATGATGTCCACCCCCATTGCCGCAACCTGCCGGGCCCGTTGTGCAGGGTTCTGTGAGTTGATGAGATCCGCCATTAACCTGACACCGTAGAGACGTGCCGCCCGCACCGCTTCGGCAATGACCGAATCATCCGCGTCCGCGAGAATACAGACCACTCCGGCGCCGGCTTTTGCTGCCATTTCAACCTCGAGACTCCCGGTATCAGCGATCTTCATATCGGCAACGATCGTATAATCGGGGAATTGCGTTTTTAATGCCCGGATTGCCTGCATTCCCTCGCTTTTGATTAAAGGAGTTCCTGCTTCAATCCAGTCGGCACCGCCCCGCACCGATTCCTGTGCAATCTGCAGTGCCCGGTTCAGTTCCGTGAGGTCGAGCGCTACCTGCAGGATTGGCTTTTTCATACCCAGAGAGTATGAGACGCCAGTGCATAAGGATTACTTTGGCAAAAAATTGCCATGGTTTTCCCCCGCGGTTACATTCGCGGTTGTCGGGTTCTTCCTCCCAAAATCCATCAGGAATATGCCAAGATCTGATACCGCATTACTTTTTTTATAAACCAGGCTCGATCCTTCTATCTTTAATCAAATGATTGGAGAATTTTTTTAGCATGGAAGATTTCCCTTCCGCTGATATCGGAAATGTCAGGATCCTTGTGTAAAAACCTTAATGGTTATTGAAAATAATATAAAAATTCAGGAATTTGTATGAGGGGAAAAAGACCTGATTCCAGAGGTATTTCAGAAATAGAATCAGTAATTTTAATGGTTATCCTTGTCGTTGCACTTGGTGTGATCATCCTTGCTCTTATAACCGGATCCCTTACCCCCTATTTACAGAAAACCTCGCTTGTTGCTGCGTCGGCAGATGTTGCCTACATTCCCATAGATACAACAACATCCCTGCCGGTCTTTGATATTCTTCCCCGGGCCGGAGAACAATTCTACCTTTCAGGACAACAAAATATTCCCGGAGGGTCCCCTTCTGTTTCATTTGTACTGGTTGGACCTGATGGAACATTTGCAAAAACTTTGGGGACCGATATATCCGGCAACCGGGATCTCTATGGCAAATCGATGTATGTATACAGGGATATGCGGGGCGGGGGGTACTGGGTCACTGATACGATGCAAACAAATCAGAAGATAAAATATATGGTGCCCCCCAGAGGTGGCGCCTGGACGATTAGAATGGTTGATGATACGGCAAATGTCATCCTCAATGAGATGACGGTATCTATTGCCGGTAATGGTTCGTTTATCGCGAACCCTCTTGCACCCCATACGATCTGGACAAATACAACCGATCTCTCGTTGACCAACTCATCCGGGTACCAGATCCCGTTCGAAAACTATGGAGTTATCCCATTTCCGGGGCCGAACGGTTTACAGATGTTCCAGTTCAACGGAACCGGCGCATATATTCAGGGTGCTGATAACCCGGACCTCGATTATACCGGTGACCTCTCGCTCTCGCTCTGGCTCCAGCCGACATCTGCCGGGGTGAACGGGTACCACCAGATTGTCGGGAAGGGACAGCCCGGGGACACCGATGAGAACTATGACATGTTCATCGTCAACCAGCGGTTATATTTCGAATGGACCGACAGTACCACTAACCAAATCTACCATATCATGACAACGGACCCGATGCCGTGGGGGAGCCCCCCGGACCTAAGCTATGTGACCATGACCGTCAACGACGGCACGCCATCCTTCTATTTTGATGGTACTTCCGTCCCCTTCGGGTATTACCAGAGCAATGTACCCGGAGCAAACCCGGTCGCCCCGGTGGCTGTCAGCTTAAAGGATAACAACAACCCGATCACGATTGGAAAACAGGACTACCCGCCCTATGACATGTATTATGACGGTGCCATGAGCGAGGTCTCGTTCTATAACCGGGTGCTCACCGCAGCAGAGATTGCGGATAATATCAACAATTACAATACATAATCCGGGGACAGGATGAGGAAGACTTCTTCCTTATCCCGCCTGTCGGAACGATCCATTCCCTCCAGGAGTTCATTCAGTTCCATAGTGTTCGTCAAACAGGACTTTTTTCAGGTCCTTTTTCCTTGCCACGGAAATCTCTGCCGGCAATCCCGCAGGAACCAGTGATACAAGAGTATAGGTATCAGGCACATTAAGCAGCTTCCGAACCTCTTCTGCATATGGTTTTTTATCGCCTGCAACCCAGCAGGAACCGATGCCATACGCCTGTAACGCGATGATCAGGTTCTCGGTCGCGGCACAACAGTCCTCCAAGTAATACGTCGATTTTTTCTCTCCGAAAACTGCGATACAGAGGGATGAATCCGCAATAAATTTTCCATTATCGGTGAGTTGTGCAATTTTTTGTAGGGTTCCCCTGTCCTGTATCACACCAAAGAGCCATGGCTGGAGATTTTTGGCTGTAGGTGCGTGGCTCGCGCACTCAATTACATCCCTGATGACCGTATCATCAACAGGATCGGGTTTGAACTTCCGGACGCTGTGCCGTGACTTGATGACCGTGGTTACAATGTTCATAGTGAACGATTTGCACAACACGGTGATAAAATATGCCAATGTGACCGGGCAACAAAAAAAGGGATCATGGGCGCCGTGCACCATATAGGGCACAGCCGATGACACCGGCAAGCACAGCGCACCATCCGCAAAGACCTGCTGCTTTTGTCGGAGTCGGGGAGGGGGTTGGGGTTATGGGAGATTGAATCGTTTCAACAGGAATGGCCATAGTTGTGGGAACCGCGGTAGTCGGTTTTGTGGTCACAATTGTCGTCGGTTTTGTCGTAATTTTTATTGTCTGCTGAATCGTCGGGCTCGTTGTGAGGACGGTGGCACCAATCAGGGGGTTTTGTTCCTGCACACGCAGGGGTCTTTGGGTACTTACCGTCTTTCCAACGATATTGTAGTTGTCTTTCATCCGGTTCGCGTTGCACTCCGCCCAGATTGTATAGGTTCCCGGTGTGTACGAGCTGCTCCCGGTATCCCAGACGGGAACGGTATAGAAGGGCGTTGTGAAAACGCTGACATCAAGAAGTGTCAGGAGCCCTGTCTTATTCATAAGCGCAGAATAGGTACCCCCATCAGGCCCCTGGACTTTGATGGTGACCGTAGGTTCTCCCGCACCAGGACGGCCGGCGATATCAGCAAGGTTACTGTCAATACGGAACCTGACTTCATCTCCACGGTATACCCATCCATTGTCCGTGATATCGCCATTGATGGACGTATCCTCAATCCTGATGCCTATTTGAGGATCCTTTACATTGAATGCCAGAGTCTTTGCCGGCCAGACATACCAAGAACCGGTTCGCTGACCGAATTCCATTGGTGATATGGCAAAGTTCAGCGGGTCAGTGACAGTGACTCTCTCATCCGGATCCTGAGTACCAAATGAAGCCCCCGGGCTCCACCAAGCAACGACAGTATTTGGTACTGCAACAGGAGCCGAAATATCCAACCCCTGCTCCCCTATATAGACGGTTCCTCCTGTGGGAACCCTATTAAGAACAGCTGTGGCAGGGGATACCACAAAGATGCTTGTAATTACGAGAACGAGCATGATCCATCCAATCTTTCCGTTCATAATCATCAGGTTCTTTTTTCTATCATATAAGGTTGTCAGACACTGATGGAAAAAAGGGTCAGGATTATAGATTAATGGATCAGGTTCATTATCCCCTGCCACATGTTCCCGAACCCCTGAAGGATCAGAACCCCCGGATCAATGCCGAGAGTGGGGAAGATAACGATGAAATAGAGGATAGTGCCCAGCGTACTCCCGACATTCGCAAGCGCGGCAACGAGCACAACCTTAAAAAGGGGGATATGCCACATGTCAGTGAATGTCTCCGCTTCAAAGATCTTTTTGAAATCACCCGGTGACGGTTTTCTGATCTTTGCTTCCACGATCGCGGAGAACCAGCCCGCCGCAATCAGCGGGTGTAATGCAGTCAACCATGATACGCCAAAGCCGGTAAGCGCAGAAAGCGGATGACCCCCGGCGATCAGGGTGAAGACTGCGGTAAGCACCCCGTGGATGAGGACCCAGTAAATGAGGGCAGTGACAAGCACATTCACCCCGACACCAGAGAAGGAAATGGCAAGAATGAGCAACCCAAACAGGACTGTTACAGCAACGCCGAAGATCAGACCCCATCTTGGTGTCTTTATTTCTGCGGTGAGTTCTGACAGGGGGGGAAGAGTTGATGGCTCGTGCAGGTACTTCTGGACACCTTTTACATGGCCTGCACCGATCACTGCTAGTACACGCCCGTTATGTGCATCGAGTGCCAGCAGCTGGTGGGCAAGGTACGCATCCCGCTCATCGATCAATGCCCGCGCACCGTTGGGAGAGAATTTCCGGAACTCTTCAAGTGCCATGGTGATTACTTCTTCCTGTTTTAAGGACTCGATATCGATCTCTTCGCCTTTCACACCCACCACGGATGCAGAAAGGGCATAGAACATTTTTAGCTTCTCCCATAACGACATCGAGCGCCAGAACCGCATCAGGGTGATACGTATGTCACGGTCGATGAGCCCGATCTTCATTTGTCGCTCTTCCGCCTCAGCAATGGCAGCCTTCATCTCGGCTCCAGGCTCCACACCAACGTCCATACCAATCCTGCGTTGGAGGTATGACAGAACCCACTGGACGATGAGCTGGTTGAAATTTCCTGCCTGTATAACTTCTGTAACCGATGGTTCCGCCATGCTCTTTTTTAGTGCCTGGAACCGTGCCGGATCCAGTTCCACCGCAACAACATCCGGCTGGAATTCACTGATGGCTGCCTTTACGTCATCAACACTCTTCTGGGAGACATGCGCTGTCCCGACAATCCTGATCTCAGCCATCGAACACCCGGACACCCTCACTATCGATAACGACACCCGCCCCTATTGGGATTTGTATGTGCTGCAGGACCTGCCGGACTTTTTGTTCTTCCTCATCTTCTACACGCCGGCGCTGGAGAAGATTGAATGCAATCATGGTGGCATCCTGTTCTGATATCACCTGTCCCAGACCCCCACATTGGGAGATCCCAAGGTCGTTCCCATCTAAAAAAAATGGATAGGTGCGGCAGATCCACGGTCTCTGTCCATAAATTGCACACAGGTTCTCCTTTAAAAAATGGCAATGGTCGTTCTCCCGGCAGAGACACCAACCTAAGGTATAGCGTGCGCCATTCTGATGATCGATCGTTTCCGGGTAAGGTTGTGCCACGGAATCCCATGGCCGTCCATATGCTGAAATAATCGACCGGATCTCATCGGGAAAGACCATGACAAGATTGGAATCCGTTTCACCACAGCGGCAGCACGTACCGCATTGTGTGCACCTGAACCCAATCGACCGGATTTTTCCGGCAAGATCAGAAATTTTATTCATGCCAGAAGTATCGCTCTGCACTATGTCCCGTTCTCCCGTGTTATTGCATCGAAGTTTTTAAAAATTCTTCTGCCATCTGCCGTATGGCTGACTTCAGGATGCCACTGGAGTCCGTAGATATGTTTTTGTTGGAGTGTAATTGCCTCGCAACTGCAGATAGAAGAACGGGCAAGCAGGGAAAAATCCGCAGGAGGCGAGGTCACTTCATCCGCATGGGATGCCCAGACCAAGATTTTTTCCGGGTAACCTTTGAGGATATCATTATGCTCACAGATTTCCACTTCAACAGGCCCGTAACCCCCTTGGGAACCTTGGCTGACTTTTCCTCCGAATGTCGTTGCGATGATATGTAAACCCAGACAGATCCCAAGCACTGGAAGTCCAAGCCCAAGGTATTGTGAACAGAGGCCTGCGCGCTCAATGGCAGGTCCTCCGCCAAGAATGATCCCGCGGCAACCATTTGCAATCTCATCGGGATGTGTTGTATTGGGAACCATCGAGACCGGGATATCCATATCCTTAAGAGACCTGTGTATCAGGTGATTGAACTGCCCGAAATTATTCACCACATAGATGGGGCGCATTGCATACAAGTTGGCGATGCTGCGTGATAAGTCCTTTTCAGCTGTATGCGCTCACGGCCTCAAAGATCTTTGCCCGGATCGTTTCGGGGGAATGCCCCATCATGTATGCCAGAAGCATTGCACCGCCGGCACCCATTCCTTCCTTAACCTCGCCGATGCAGTACCGTGCGAGTCCGGAGTGACCAAGGTCATGGAAACCAGGGTCGACATATACAATTTTTACCCCGATCTGATCTGCCAGTTCCATAACATTGGCACTCGGGTCATCGCGGACAAACGATGTTGTTGCGATCATTGGCAGGGGGTCTCCCATCGCACGCACCAGCGCAGCAATGGAAAGCATCTGCGTCCCTCCTGCAAGTATAAGGGTGCCGGAATATGAATTGGTGATGCCACAAGCCACCGGCATCATAGGATCTCCGGTGGCCCGGATGATCTCCAGGGGTTTTGTGATCCCCAGTGATTTGATCCGTTTCATCACGGTGTCGCAGATCTCTTCTTTTTTTGAGACAGGGTTTTTTATAAAACTGCTGCTCACAGATGCTGAATAACCGAGCGCACGCAGGATGCAGAGTGCGGTAGTCGTTCCTCCTGGCACGCATTCACCAAGCACCAGCAGGTCGCATGATTCCGACAGGAATTTTCCGATCCATATGCCACGCTGGTAGAGGGCATCTGCACAGGGAATGGCGTCCCGTTCCTGTGGGTCGCCACCAACACACCCATACACATCAAGACAGGGAACGGTCGGATTCTGGGCAAGACCGGCATTGATGAACAGGGGCCTTAACCCGGTGAGTTCCATCATTGCACGGGTGATGGTTGCAGGTGTCGGGCAGCCCGTCGGGGTGTTGGGTTTTACCGGCATGCTCGTAATACTGCCCTGCATGATCAATTCCGCATCAAGGATCGGGGTAAGCAATGTTTTCTCCGGTGTTGGACCCGCCCCGGATATTCCCTGCAGAGTACTTAGTCTGGTATTCCCAAGAATACTACAAAATATCGGCCGTGTGAACTGGAGGGGAGGAACTCCTGAAACAAATGCCATACAATTCGCAAGTAACCATCTCATCAGCATTGAGTTTGAAGGTATCGCTTGGATCACACTCCACAACCCATATTACTCCACCAATCAATACAACCCTGAAATAACATGTTTGAAATCGAACAAAGGCTGCAGGATAAGGGAATTTTAATAAAGGATATTGTTGCAGCCGGTATGACGCTCTATGTTTCTCACGGCATGAGCGAGTCGGACGCAGCGGTTGAACTTGACAAAAAAATCAGGAAATATCTTTGTGATCCCAACGTCTCCTCCCTCATACTCGGGGCGATCCTGCTCGAAGACGAACTCTACCTCAACCGGACCGATTCCGAAATAAAAGACGACCCGGTTTTTTTATTGAGTGACGAAATCATCGGCATGGCGATCGCAGAATGCATCGGCGGGACATATGCCCGGTTTGAATTCACCCGGTATGACCAGAAAAAACCTGGCATCCTGTCAAAGCTTGGGCCCTTCCTTGATGATGCGATCGCAGGTTTGATTGCCGGCTGCACATCCCGCCTTTACAGCGAATGTATATGAAAGCACTCATCTCCCTTTTACAGTTTACCACCATCCTGCCATTGGGGAAACCCCGCGATTTTGAGCATTTTGCACGGCATTCCTACCTCTATCCTTTTGCCGGGTATGTCATCGGGGGTCTTGTCGCACTCGTTGTGTTTTTTATACCTGACCGGACCATAGCCGCAGCGGTTGCAGTCACCGGACTGCTGCTGCTTTCCGGGTGCAATCACTTCGACGGACTCCTTGACTTTGGGGATGCAGTCATGGCGCACGGCGACCGCGAAAAACGCATCCGTGCCCTCACTGACCGGCAGGTGGGAGCGGGCGGGGTTGCACTCGGCATCGCAGTCACGCTCTTGCTCTTTAGCGGTTTGCAGGCATCGGCATCGATCATTTCAGCGATTCTGATCGGAGAAGTCTGTGCAAAATTTTCCATGGCATTCCTGACAACCACAGGCACCCCGTTCCGGGATGGCATTCACCGTTACCTCCACTCATTCTCCCACGCTTACTTCCCCATGATTGCATTCCTGTTATGCCTGCCCCTTGTCCTTCTCCCGGTCTCTCCTTTAAAACTTGCAGCAGCTGCGATCCTGATGGTGTTCTGTCCGATTGTTCTCCTGCTCATCTCGAAACGGTTGTTTGGCGGGGTCAATGGTGATGTTGTTGGTGCATCCAATGAGATCACCCGCGCCGTCGTCATCCTCTGCATGGCGCTGATCTGAAAACCCCAGCCACAACGACACACTTTTTAACCACTGTCCCGAAGTAATAATCGATGAACCTGGATATTGGCGTGCATATGAAAGGGGGGGTCATCACGGAGAGAGATTCGGACTTTTGCACGGTCCGGATACGTTTGCCTGCCGGCAAGATTTCCGTTGACCAGCTCCGTGGTATCGCAAATATTGCAAAAAAATACGGAGCCGGGGTTGTTCACTGCACAACCCGGCAGACCATTGAGATCCCGCATGTTTTGCCGGCATCGCTAGCAAGAATTGAGAAGAACCTGGCAAAGAACGGGACACCAATCGGGTCAGAACGCGACGAAATTGTCAACATTATCGCATGTCCCGGCACTGAACGGTGCAAGTTCGCAAATATCGATACCATCAGCCTTGCAGGAAAGATCGATGCAATACTGTTCGGGAAGGAGATGCCGGTAAAGATGCGGATTGCGATATCAGGATGTCCTAATGCCTGTACAAGCCCCATGCTCAATGAGATCGGGATCATGGGACGGATCCAGCCGGTCCGGAAACCGGGGCAGTGCACCGGATGCGGGACATGCGTCCAGTACTGCAAGGAGCGTGCAATCCGTATTAAAAACGGGGTATTAGTCCTCGATCCAAAAAAATGTGTCCAGTGCGGGGTCTGCATTCACTCATGCCCGTTCGATATCATAGAAGCAGAACACCGTCATTACCTTGTCCTAGTAGGGGGAAGGAGGGGGCGGCATCCCCACATTGGCAGGGAACTGATTACCGTGGACACCGAAGAGCAGGCCATCTCGGTGGTCCGGAAGATCGTAAACTGGGTATACCGCAGGGCATGGAGCGGGAGACTCCTCTCAGAACAGATGGATGACCTGCAGTTTGAGACATTTAAAAAAGAAATTTTGCAGGATATCCCAAAAAAATAACTGTTTTTATTAATACCGGGTATGAAACCCCTCGTTTGCATCATCGTCACACTCGATGGCTGAACCATCCCTGATGAGCGTATTGAACATCATTGCGGCATTCATAAGGCTCTCATCGGGAGCTTTTCCCCTTTGAATATCTGAATATGCCTGCGCCTGAGGGGGCGGGGTCACCCGTTTTCCCACCCATATCCCTTTGCAATGTTTACAGTAAGCACATTGGCTGTACACCGAAACTTCCCCGTCCGCGCATGTGACCGTAACACGGCTCTTCTTTTCATCCCGATGGAATTCGAGTATTTTCATCGTATGGAAATAGTTACTTTGCATGTGATAAGGGAGTTTCGGTTAATAATCCCGCACTGTAAGTCGTGATCTGGCGTTCTCGATATGTTTTATATAGATGGGTTTCCTATATGTAATACTCGCATAAACTGACTGTGAACTGACAGTTTCAGTATTTATTGGAGGAAAATAATGGCATCTGTAAAGCCCCACATGAATCTTGCTATTATCGGACATATCGACCACGGGAAGTCAACGCTCGTGGGTCGGATGATGTTCGAGACCGGCGCAGTACCGGCACACATCATCGAAGGCTACCGAAAGGAAGCCGAGTCGAAGGGAAAGGCAACCTTCGAGTTCGCATGGGTCATGGACAACTTAAAAGAAGAGCGTGAGAGAGGTATTACCATCGATATCGCACACAAGCGTTTTGATACCCCCAAATACTACTTCACGGTCGTTGATTGTCCGGGACACAGGGACTTTGTAAAAAATATGATCACCGGCGCATCACAGGCTGATGCAGCGATCCTTGTTGTCGCAGCTGCCGATGGTGTCATGGAACAGACCAAGGAGCATGTCTTCCTTGCACGGACACTTGGTATCACCCAGATCATCATCGCCATCAACAAGATGGACGCGGTGAAGTTCGATGAAAAGCGGTATAATGAAGTGAAAAAGGACCTCTCTGACCTCATCAAGATGGTCGGTTATAAACCGGAAGAGACTCTTTTTATCCCCATCAGTGCACTTGGTGGCGTCAACATCAAGAACGTTGGTCCAGAAACTCCGTGGTATAAAGGCCCGGCAATGATTCCGGCACTTGACACCTTCAAGGAACCCGAAAAACCAACCGACAAACCGCTCCGCGTCCCGATCCAGGACGTGTACAGCATCAGCGGCATCGGCACAGTCCCCGTAGGCCGTGTCGAGACCGGCATCATGAAGAAGGGAATGAAAGTTTCGTTCATGCCTGCAAACAAAGATGGTGAGATCAAGTCTATTGAAATGCACCACGAAGAGCAGCCACAGGCAGTTCCCGGTGACAACATCGGGTTCAACGTCCGCGGGATCGGCAAAGGCGACATCCGGCGCGGAGATGTCTGCGGTCCGCTTGAGGCCCCCCCGACGGTTGCAGATGAATTCACCGCCCAGATCGTTGTCCTTCAGCACCCCAGCGCGATCACCGTTGGTTACACTCCGGTCTTCCACTGCCACACCGCGCAGACCGCATGCACGTTTGTCGAGCTGAAAAAGAAACTCGATCCACGATCCGGCGCGACGAAAGAGGAGAACCCGACATTCCTTAAGACCGGTGATGCGGCAATTGTCCAGGTCAAGCCGACAAAACCGATGGTCATTGAAAATGTCAAGGAGCTCCCGCAGCTTGGCAGGTTTGCCATCCGTGATATGGGTCAAACGATTGCCGCTGGTATGTGCATTGCCATCAACAAGAAACAGATGAGATAATTTTTTGGTGATATAACATGCAAAAAGCCAGAATACGCCTGACAGGAACAGATTTTAATAAAGTAGAGATGGTCTGTGACAGGATCCGGGAAATAGCAGAACGCACAGGTGTGAATCTGGCTGGTCCGATCCCACTCCCGACAAAACGGTTGGTTGTCCCGATAAGGAAGAGCCCCGATGGAGAGGGCACCGCAACGTGGGACCGTTGGCAGATGCGTGTCCACAAACGCCTCATCGATATTGATGCAGATGAACGTGCACTGCGTCAGTTGATGCGCATCCAGGTGCCAAAAGATATCGGCATTGAGATTGTACTGGAAAGCTGAAGGTGCGGCGTGCCGGCCGCTGGTTTTTCAGAACAAATAAAAAAAATATTTACCTTTGAGCGGACTTTTCTTCTCATCCTTCTCCTTGCACTCTTCCTCCGGTTTTACTTCCTCGATCTCAAGCTCCTTCACCATGATGAAGCAATCCATGCATGGTTCTCGTTCGACCTGTTGACAAAAGGGGCGTGGGTTTATGATCCCAGTTACCACGGACCGTTTCTTTATTATGTAACGGCAGGGATGTTTGCCCTGTTTGGGGATTCTGATCTTGTTGCACGACTCCTGCCAGCCCTCTTTGGAACGCTGCTCATTCCTTTGGTATATTGCATCTACCGGCTTGGATATCTTGATCGGAAACAAACGCTTTTTGCGGCATTATTTCTTGCAGTCTCACCGGATATGGTGTATTTTTCGCGGTTTTTGCGTCACGATATTTTCATGCTCTTTTTTACCCTTCTCCTCCTCGTTGCATTGCTCTGGTACTTTGACCGTGGACAGACAAGGTATGCCATTCTTGCGGCTATTGCTATAGCCGGAGGGCTCTCCTGCAAAGAAGAGATGCCTGTTATCCTGATTATCTTTGGGATATTTTTCTTCTATGCTATCTGGAGAAGACGGTTCATTTTACCTCCCGGCTGGAAAACAGACCTGATAATTTGCGTAATTCTGGTCGTCACCATCATGAGTATCCTGTACTCGGCATTCGGTGCCCATATCAGTACCCTTGTTGGCCAAGATTACATGCTGAATACTACAGGATGGTACAAGGCAGTCGAGCACTGGACAGCGATGCATAACGAGCAGCGACTTGGTGGGCCTTGGTTTTTTTATATCCCCCTGCTTCTGCTGTATGAGGTGCCAATCTTCATTCTCGCAGTGATAGGGACATTACAATTCCTTATAACGGGTACTAATGTTGCACTCACATTGAAACGTGCAAAGAACTGGATTTCCCACCGGACATACTCGCTTCCGATCCCGGAACTTGTTGCTGTAAGTCTCCGGCAATTGACCGGGAAAGATCAAGAATCTAAAAAATCCGATGAATTTTTCCGGTTCTGTATCTGGTGGATGCTCCTCTCCATGGCGTTCTATGCCTATGTCGGGGAAAAAGTACCTTGGCTGCTTATCCACCAACTGCTCCCGATGACGTTTGTCGCTGTATACAAGCTCAACTGGCAGAAGGCTGCATTTGCTATTATCGGGACACTCTTCCTTATTGCGATGACCTGGCATGTTGCCTTTGTACCCGTGGATATCAACGAGCCCATCGTGCAGGTCCAGAACTCGGAAGATATGCGAACGGTCATGAACATCATCGATCACTCCGATAAGATTGTGCTGGCATCGAAAAATTACTGGCCACTACCCTGGTATTATCGTGGTGACCGTTGGGGTAAGATCACGTTCTATGCGGATAAAGAGGATGAAACGACGCTGACAGGGTCAAGACCGTCCACAATTATCCTGCATGACGGCGCGAGTTATGAGTCATTGGAGGGCTACAATAAAACAACCTATAAACTGAGTTACTGGTTCTCGTTTTATGATAATGAAAACCGGTTATCTGACTATTATCTCCATCGGGACGGCAAAATGGGGAGCATGAACCTCGATATTTTCACGAGGATAAACTCAACGTGAATAACATCGAATTCCTTGAATGATGATCCTGTCTCAGATCTGGACTTACCTAAAAAGAATGTGAGGATCTCTTATTAGATGAATCACTTCTCAAAAAACCATTCTGCCGGGAAGTCCACAAAAAAACTCATATAATTCTGTTTTAGCTTTTTTTGCATATTCCTTTATCCCCGTTACCGTGACACCCCCATAATTTTTTTTATGTAAAATACGCGCCTAACCTTAAGTAAATATTAATTAAAACTTCAAAATCAATCCACATTTAAAAAAGATAAAGGTAGTAACAGACAACGCTTCCAGAGGCTTTGCCTTCGCCGCTGTGGCAAGTCTTAGATTATCTTAAAGACAGTTTTCTCCATCTGCCCCGACATTTTAGTTGCGACAGCCTTCTCCCATCTGCGATATCCCCGGAGCAGGTAATGCATCGTTATCGTTAATAGCGCAGTCCTTGCACCTGCAATGCAAACCATTAATCATATTACCTTTCCCGCCCATCCACATCAGTATGAAATCAAATATGCGTTTCCTCTTTGTCCCCCTCGCAGTCCTTGTGATGGCAGCACTGGTTGTGCTCCCGGTATCGGGAGTTGTTACCCCGACGGCAACGGTAACGACAAATTCAGCAGCTCAAGCAAAACAATCCTATGTTTCGGCAACCGTATCAGCACCAAGCATCACTGCCGGTCAGCCTGTCACGATATCCGGCGTCTCAACCGGACCCGCAACTGAGGTCCAGATCTGGATCTTTGCCGGAAACTATGTCAACGTCACCACGGTTCCAGTCAATTCTGACGGGACGTACTCAAAGACATATGCCTCCGCAGGATTTCCTCAAGCGACATACTATGTATTTGTTCAGAGTCCGGGATCTGACAACAAGCTCCAGATAACCACAAGCGGCTATGCAGGACAGGCAATCAACGCCAATACCGGGGCGGTTATCTTCAACTTTACCGGTACAGGCAGTGTTACTGACAAGGCAGCGGTAGATGCCCTTTCAAACGCCCTTGCTCTGCCCGGTGTTGATGACATCTATACAAAGACCCAGTTTACTATCACCACTTCCCAAGCGGCCTCCTTGGCAACCACCACCGCGATGATGCCCGGCTCCGACCGGGACAGCCATGGATGCATTGGCTCCGCAGGGTACACCTGGTGCGAACCAAAACAGAAGTGCCTGCGTGAATGGGAGGAGTCCTGTACTGGCGCAGCATTGACAACACCCCCTGTTTCCGCAGCCCCGACCACTGCAAAATCCCCGCTTCCTCCGGTTGTCGCTATTGCAGGGCTCGCCTTCGCATGCTGTGCAGCTGCGGTTTACCGGAAACCGTAATCATCCCCTTTTTTCATTAAATTTATCCAAAAACCTATTATTCTGTGAGCCGATTCCCTGTAAGTGATAGTATGGAATGCATGTGTTGTATCCTTGACAAAAAGTCCCTTGCCCTCCGGGGCATTATCGCGGTTATATTTGGTCTTTTCGCAATTGTGGCAACAAAGTTTGTCCTTGATTTCCTCGTGTACATATTCGGCTTTTTTGCTATTATCACAGGTATCGTGAATGCAGGTGTCGGGATCTCGTCTGAGAAGACCGAGCTTCCCAAATGGCTCCTTCTCATTACGGGTATACTGGGGGTCCTCCTTGGGATCTTTGCGCTGCTTACACCGGTCATCATCGCCATGACGATCACGATGTTCATCGCAGCATGGGCGCTGATCACCGGTATCTCGGAACTCGGGCTTGCGATCTCCAGCAAAACCACTCCGCACCGTGCTGTGCTTGCTCTCTCTGGCATCATCGCGCTCCTCTTTGCACTCATCCTTGTCCTGACACCGGTTCTCGGTGCGTATGCCCTTGTCATCGTGTTGGGCATCTACGCGATCATCTTCGGGTTTATCAGTATTTTTCTCGGATTTTCAATGGGCAGGCAGAAAGTCGTGGTAGAAACCCAGACTATTCTGTAACTATCTTTTCCCATCTCGTTATTTTAAAGCTACAGAAGGCAGATTCGAAAGTCTTTTTATTTCAGTTGCCAAAAATCAGACTATAGGTGTAAAGATGCAGGAAATCAAAAGTATTGACATCATGTCATGGGCAAAGATCCACGCCCTGTTTGGTATCGTATTCGGTTTAATCTATGGAATTATGTTTGCACTCATGGGTGCGGCAATCGGACTCTCAAGAGGCATGCCTGGTGTCGAGGCATTCGGCATTCTATCTATCGTAATTTTCCCGATTATCCTTGCCATCTTCGGATTTATATGCGGGGCGATCATGGCGTTCCTGTATAATATTTTTGCCGGAAAAATAGGTGGCGTTCAGGTCGACCTCGCGCCTAAATAACACCGGTTTTCTTCTCTTTTTATTTGAACAGTCCTGTTTCCGTCATACTTATCTTTTGGACACCCCCAATGCCGATCATGAAACAACGAGCCTGCCTTATCCTCCTGCTCATTCTTGCATCGGTACTCTGGCTGTGCGGCTGCACTACATCGCAACCAATATCAGCACCCCAATCACCGTCAACGGCAGTGATAACCCACGTAACAAACTCTCCTGCAACGGGAAAGGGGAGTTTCTCGGTTCGTGTTGATGCACTTGCTACGGGCGCAGTATTACCGGAAGCATACACATGCACAGGGGCGGGCGAGTCCCCTGCAGTGTCGTGGGAGAACGTCCCGCAGGGTACTAAAAGCTTCGTCCTGATCGTGGATGACCCGGACGCTCCGGCAGGCACGTTCACGCACTGGCTCGTCTATAACATCCCGCAAGATATCCGGCAGATCTACCGGGCACAACCGAATGCAAAAGTGCTCGCAAACGGTGCACAACAGGGCGATAATTCCGCTGGAAGTCGAGGTTATTTCCCTCCATGTCCACCTATCGGGCCGGCGCACCATTATGTATTTTCGGTGTATGCTCTTGATTATGAGATCTCCATGCCAACCGCAGATCGTGAAGGTATCGATTGGGCAATAACTAACCATGTACTCGGACGGGCAAATGCAATAACAACATTCAAACGATAAGGATCAAAATTATCCACGACATACCCTGCCTATGACAGAACAACCGGAAACAAAAGGACCCGGTATCATCCCGCTCAGGTTCGTGATCCACGAGCATTTCGCACGGCACCACCACTTCGATCTCCGACTGGAAAAGGCAGGTGTGCTGAAGAGCTGGGCGATTCCAAAAGGGCTTCCTGAAAAACCCAAGGACCGGCGACTTGCAATTGAGACAGAAGATCACGATTTATCTTATATCGGCTTTGAGGGCACGATTCCTGAAGGCGAATATGGCGCTGGTGATGTGAGGATCGCTGATTCGGGAACGTTCCGGCAGCTCGTATGGTCAGAAGATAAGATTGAAGTGGTGCTCAACGGGCAGCAATACACAGGGACATACGTATTCATCAGGTTCAAACGTGCGGGCAAAGGGCAATGGATCGTTATGAAAAAGGGGCATGAACAACTTGGGAATTTATAGTGACGAACCTTTTTTTAAATCAAACACCCATCGGCTTACATTCGGCGCCACATTGCCGCAGGACCTATAGAAGATAGGTAAAAGGCCTCTCCTTTTAAAATTCTCAACCAGTCTGGGGATCTGGTAGCGCTTTTTAAAGGTATAAAAATAGATTATTCCCCCGCTTTTAACAAGCGGGGTGATCACATCAAGAATTGCATCCATCCCATAGGGTGTCGGGATGATCGTACGGTCAAAGTCATCGTGTGTAAGGAGAGAAGTATCAAAGGCATCCCCCTTGATAGCGGTGATGTACCTGCCTGCCTTGTTGAGTGATATATTCTCAAGGAGCCACGGGAACGCACTTTCGTTCTTTTCGATAGCAAGAACGTGTGCCCCGTGTGCGGCAGCAGGGATAACAAACGGGCCTACACCACAGAACGGGACAAGCACCCGTTCTCCGGACAGTACCTGGTCAGTCACCCGTTTCCGTTCATATGCAAGCCGGCTGGAGAAAAATGTTTTTCCGACATCAAACCGGTACTCAAATCCGAATTCGCGATGGAGTGTAACCGTTGTCTCGCCGGCAAGGATCTCATAGTGGGTAATCCGCTCATCCCCGGTGACTTTTGTGACCTTGTTGAGCACCGTGTACAGGTTCCTGCGACGGGTAAGAAGAGTTGCGGCGATGGTTTTTTTGTAGGGATTAAGCTTTTTTTGTAGGGAAAGGATTGCAATATCCCCGATGACCTCAAACCTGTCAGAGAGCAAGTAAAGCAGATCGCCAGGTATAACCCCTGTAAGGTCATCTTTGAGTCCCATTGTTACGGGGAGTATGTGAATAGTATGAAAATAAAGGTGGTGATAGACTGCACTTCACGAACTCAGACAGGGGATACACCATCGGATTTCTTTGATTGGCACGGGATTTGGACCCGGCAAAGTAAACAAGGCGTTATAAAACAAGGCTTTAAGAAACCCAAACCTATACAAAGGTGAACGCTGCACGCATGATTGAATGACGACGGACGCCTACCGTATGCTCCCGGGCACGAGCCCCTCTGAAAAAATCAGGAGTCTTGGGATTGCTTCCGGAAAGAAAGTCGATCTCCGTTCCCTTTCTGCGGCTGCCGGAACATACGGTATCGGGGTCTACCTGTTCTTCGACGAGCAGCTTGCCCGCACCACGTCCCTCGAACTTGTCATCCACCAGTTCCGCGATGTGCCCGAATTCGAGCGCCCCTACGTCCGGGTGGAAGATTTTCTACGATTCGTACAGGAAAATGATCCCGCGTTCCATCAGGTCATGCAGGACCACCCGATCACACTCGAGGTTATCACCGTTGCTGAGATCGCTGCCAATCCTGCAATCCCGGCACTGGTATATATCACTGCTCTTATGCCGTATCTTGATGAACTCTCTCTGTAATTTAAAGTACCATCTGATGACGGAGTCCTTTTTTTAAGTGTTGACGACATGGCTGTCATCATATGCGTGTCAGAGACTATTTGATTCAGTGTGCAGTTGCGGGTGTTGTGATTTTTATCTGCGACAGGAAATCATCCAAGGTCAACCAAGCTGTTGGAGGCGATTTCGTGTATTGGGCAAAGCCCTTATTAACCGGTATCATGAGTACTTCGTACCAAAGAGGATGACAGTATGGAAGCAATCTTAAAAGTCATTTCATTTTTTATTGCCCTGTTTATGGTTGCAAATGGGGTTTATGTAATGTACATGCCCCCAAATGGCGATGAGATGCAGGGAATTGCAATCATCATGATGGGGATTTTTATCTTTATCGCGGTCATCTGGATCTCGCGCCTTCAGGACCAGTCATGCAAAACATAAAGCGCCTCTTTTAACCTCCCCGATGGCCGAATTATGTCGTAGGGGGATGGGTCGTCTACGGTGAGGATTTGTTGCAGAGTTATCATAAAAAAAGGTTGAAAGTAAAAAATTCTTTTGGAATATCATTCTCAGACCCCCTGACCGTTGAACCAAACGGCGCCCCCCTCAAAACGATGCCCTTTTTATGGTATCAGGACGATGTAACGGTTCAGGAACCGGATAACCCCCGGCGGAACGGGAGGTTGCGTATCTGGCAGGTGGCCTTCTATGAGAGAGAAATCATTCCTTTGCGGCGTATTTATTGCAGCTTTCGCCCTGTGCTGCATCATAGCGCCTGTTTCTGCGGCGATCCTTGAGGTCACCTGCAAGGGCGAGGTATCGACCATGAATCCAGCAAAGAACACCCTCACGATAAAAAATCCTGTGCAGTACGGGTGTGATTACCCCACTGGAAAGTCACCAGTCTGCTCGTGGAAACCGATGACCCAGTCCACACTCACCGGTACCGTGCCGGACCCTGCGGCATTCTCCGTCTTCAAAGGAGGCGAAACTGCAATCGCCACAAGTCTTGGCGGTGCAGGTGATCCGTGGATCACTCTTGCCAAACTCTATGGTTCCCGCCCGAATGAGGAGGTTGTCACCGATCTCATCGGCGACCCCCGGACGGTTGATACACCGTTCATCGGGGATTATTCCATTGTTACCGAAGCCGCACCTGACTGCACCACATGCACCGGCACTGTCTGCACTGCAGCACAGGCAAAGGTGGAAATAAAGAGCACCGGCACAAGGGTTGCGGAAAAAACACTCAAGCCTGGTGAATCACTCGTGTACAGCGGTCGAAACGACGGATCAAGCGTTACCGCAAAGTTTGTTGCCGGGCAGGCAGATGCCCAGATCTGCCCCGGTAAAGCCGGCATGACTGGTCCACAGGCAGTATCAATATATGTGATCAGTATTGTGCCGCCAATCGGCACCGGACAGGTCAATATCCGGACCGCAACAACAACACAGCCTGACGAAGCCTTAACCCCGATTCCTCCCTCAGGTACAGGCACGCCAGCGCCAGCGCCTACAAAATCGGGTGCAGTGCTCCCGGCAGTCGTAATCGGTGCCCTTGCTCTCATATCAGTAATCCGGACAAAAGTCCGCCGCTGAATTTTTCATATCCCTCTTTTTTCCAGGTGAACTCGTCAAGGGTCCTTCCGGTTTTTTCATGGATATTGAACCAGTGATGATATGGCAGCCCTATGGTTTGGGGAGCTCATCAAAGTCCTCCCAATAAGCAATATCGCAACCTCCTAATATCCCACAAGAGCGTATCTTGATCTGATGATAATTCACATTAAGAGGGAGCAGCCATGGTAAAAGTCGGGGTCCATGTTTCCATCGCCGGCACGTTAGATCAGGCTGTTGACCGCGCAGAAATGGCGGGGTGCGACGTCTTCCAGATGTTCTCGCGTAACCCCCGGGGCTGGGGATACAAACCCCTCTTGGACACGGACTGTACCGCATTTGCAGAAAAGATCCGGTCATCCGGGCTGATCCCGGTTGACCACATGCCATACCTCCCCAACCTTGCATCTCCAAAGGAGGACGTATATGAAAAGTCAGTATCAGCCTTAACGGTAGAACTGGGGCGTTGTGACTCTCTAGGCATCCCGTATCTTGTCACCCACCTCGGTCACCACCTTGGAGACGGGATCGCGGGTGGAAGGATGCGGGTGATTGCAGCGATCAACGAAGCACTCGGGCGTGTGGACAGCCCGGTGGTACTCCTTCTGGAAAATACAGCGGGTGAGAAGAACAGCGTAGGGAGCAGTTTTGAGCACATCCGGTCGATCATGGATGGTATTACGGAAAAAAAGCGCATCGGCATATGCTTTGATACATGCCATGCATTCGCCGCGGGCTACGAACTTCGTACCGATGACGGGCTCCAGGATACACTGTCGCAGTTCGATGATGTGATCGGGTTAAATCACTTGAAAATCATCCACCTCAACGATACCAAAGGGGATCTGGGCAGCGGGCTCGACCGTCATGAGCACATTGGCATGGGATTCATCGGCGAGGAGGGCTTCCGCCGTATCCTCCACCACAAGGTGTTTTTGGCCTTGCCCCTTATCTGCGAAACCCCGGTTGATGAACGCCGGGACGATCAAGGAAATATCAAAAAGGTGCGGGAACTATTACAATAGAACCCCCGGACTCTTATCGGTCATTTCTGCGCATTGTCACCGATAACCATGTTGTCAGTCCTCCCTGATCATGAGAATCGGATGTGATATGCCAGACGGGGTTCTCTTACATTTCATGACCTTCATGAAAAAAAGCGTACATTTATTGGCTCTTTATCCGATAATAATTCACATACATCCTCACCGGCACGTCGCTCGTACGTGGTGGACGGACCCCCTGCATGATCTCGGTGCTATATATTGACGATGAACCGGCGCTCCTTGACATCTCCCGATTGTTTCTCCAACTGTCCGGGGATCTTATTGTCGATGTAACCACGTCCGCAGTCAGTGCCCTTGAAATGATCAAAACAAAATCCTTTGACGCCATCGTTTCCGATTACCAGATGCCGGAGATGGATGGGATTGTGCTATTAAAGGAGATACGGTCCCGAAATGCCGAACTGCCATTCATTCTCTTCACCGGTAAAGGCAGGGAGGAGGTGGTCATCGAGGCGATCAACAACGGCGTGGACTTCTACCTGCAAAAAGGGGGAGATCCCAAATCGCAGTTTATCGAACTGGAGCATAAGATAAAGCAGGCGGTGCAACGGCGCAAAGTCGACAATTCACTCAAAGAGAGCGAGAGCCGGTACCGGGCAGTGTTTGAAAACACCGGCACCGCCATGATCATTGTCGAAGAGGATACTACCATCAGCCTCGCAAATTCCGAGTTCTTGCGGCTTACTGGTTATAGCCAGGAAGATATCGATAGTAAGAAACCATGGACAGAATTTGTAGTCAAAGAAGATGTCGAACGAATGCTCGCCCAGCACAGGCTCCGTCGGGAGAGGAGCGAGGAATCTTTCAGGCAATACGAGTTCCGGCTCATTACAAAACTTGGGGATGTACGCAACATCCTCTTAAATATCGATATGATCCCCGGCACAAAAAAGAGCATTGCATCGCTGATCGACATGACCAATCGCAGTCGTGTGACCACGGAATTCAAAAAGAAAACAAAGGAGATCTCTGCCGCATACGAAAAACTGACGGCAATTGAAGAGAAGCTCCGGGCAAACATTGATGACCTGACAACCAGCCGGCAGGCTCTTGCCGATTCACAGCAGATGCTGCAATCGGTACTGGATACTATCCTAGTACGTGTGTTCTGGAAGGACACTCGCCTGAACTACCTGGGATGCAACCGCCAGTTTGCTTTGGATTCGGGGTACTCGTCTCCAGAAGACCTTGTGGGAAAATCTGACTATGAAATGGTGTGGAAGGAGCAGGCAGAACAATACCGGGCTGATGACCGTGTCGTGATCGACCGTGGCATCCCCAAGCTCAACTATGAAGAACCACAGACCAACCGGGAAGGAAAGCTGGTCTGGCTGCTCACCAGCAAGATTCCCCTAAAAGACACACAGGGGGTTATCCGTGGGGTCTTGGGCACCTACGAGGATATCACTGCCCGAAAGCTTGCGGAGCAGGAGAACCTCAAAAAGAGCGAGGAGCTCCGGGCAGCATATGAGCAGCTCAGCTCATCAAATGCCGTCCTTCAGGACAATTACCGATATGCCACTGAAGCAAAGCAGGCAGAAGAACTGCAGAAGAACAGGGCAGAACGGTCGATCGAGTACCAGAAGGCTCTTGTGAACCTTGCAACCACGGATGCACCTACACTTCGGGACGCGATGAATAATATCACCCGGACGGGAGCAGATGTCCTGAATGCAGACCGGGCAAGTGTATGGTTTTTCTCTCCTGATGGCCACCAGCTAGTGTGCAATGATTTGTATATTGCCAGCCGGAACCACCATAGTTCCGGCCAGACGATACAGGGTACAGATTTTCCCCGGTATTTTTCTGCATTGCAGGACAACCGTACCATTGTAGCCAACCATGCACCGACCGACGAAAACACCCGTGAATTCTCGAAAAATTATCTCGAACCCTTGGGGATTACCTCAATGCTTGACGTTCCGATCAGGTCGGGACGCCATGTTGTCGGCGTTATCTGCCTTGAACACATGGGGCCGCCTCGGTCATGGGAGGTCGAGGAACAGGATTTTGCTGCATCGCTTGCGGACTTTACGGTCATTGTGCTTGAAAAAGCACGAAGGCGTCTGGCAGAAAAGGACCTGCGCAAAAGTGAGAACCGGGCGCGGATTACCCAGTTTGCGGTTGAACATGCGGCTGAGGGGATTCTGTGGTTTGATGGAAATGGCAGGGTTGTGTATGCCAATGCCGCCACCTGTTCGATGCTCGGTTATACTTCAGAAGAGATTGCAGAGATCACCATCTTTGATATCGACAATTCAGTCTCAAAGCCCCGGTGGAATGAATATCTCAGCTCAAAAGTAGCATCCGATTCTCTTCCGTTTGAGACCGCCTACGCAAGAAAAGGCGGTGAACGGTTCCTTGTAGAGGTAACCAGTGACTATTTCGAATATGCAGGGACGATCTTTGTCTGTTCGTTCATCCGTGACATCAGCGACCGCAAGCGCTCGGAAAAAGCACTCATGCTGGCAAACCAGAAACTGAACCTGCTTTCCAGTGTCACCCGGCACGACATCCTCAACAAACTGACCATTGTTCTGGGATATCTCGAGCTCGCAAAGATGGTGCATGACCGGGCTAAACTTGAGGATTTTATTAAAAAGATTGATGACACGATACAGGTGATCCAGGACCAGATCCAGTTTACCCGGGATTACCAGGACCTTGGCGTAAGAGCACCGGAATGGCAGGAACTCGAAGTGTTGTTTGCCCGGGCAATTTCCCAGCTTGACCTTGGGAATGTTGAAATACACACCGATATTTCAGGACTTGTTATTTTTGCCGATCCGCTCCTTGAAAGGGTAGTGTATAACATTCTTGATAACGCGCTACGGTATGGGGAACGTATCACAGGGATCCGTGCCTCCTATCGTCTGCAGGGGGAGGAGATGGCCTGGGTTGTGGAGGATGATGGCGTGGGGATCTCTTCAAAAGACAAAAGCCAGATCTTCAATAAAGGATTTGGCAAGCATACAGGGCTCGGGCTTTTTTTGGCCCGTGAGATTCTTGCGATCACGGGGATGTCAATTATGGAGACAGGGTTCCCCGGTAAAGGTGCACGCTTTGAAATCATTGTCCCCCCGGGTGCGTTTCGCATCACCATCGATAAACCATAACTACTGATGTGTATGGTGCGCAGGGAGGAATTTATTTCTTGACGGGTAGTCCTCCAGTCTCCCGACTCATCATGCGAATAGGTACCTGAAAAATCTTTTCTTACTGGTTTCTGATTGTACTGTTCTAGGACCATATTTCAGCAGACACAGGCGGTTCCTTGTAGTCACTTGAAAATGCCCGGTGGGCAACGGTGCCAACGGCATTCTCGAGCTCCGCGGTCACTTTAAGACATCCGTTCCCTTAATCCCTTTCACATTCACTTGAACGGTCCCATCGCGCCATATGGTAATCTCCAGTTCCTGTAATTCCATAATCAACCTCGGTTGTTGCTCGTTATTATCCTCATATCAGGGTTGCCACGACAAGGTTTCCTTAACCTGCTCCTTGGTCCTTGCATCCCGTGCTGAGAGGAATATCTTCGCCTGCGCATCGATCCAAAATGTCAGTTCGAACCGCACCTCCGCTTTCTGTGCCGGTGGGTTTGCCATAAGAAATGTCGGGGTGCCCGTATTCATCGGTACAAATCTCAGGTTGTGGCAGTCATGCACGCCATCCACCACCTAGGTCGAGCTCTGTAGGTCAGTCACCAGTTCGATTATAGGGGAAATATTCGGGTTTGTACCATCCCGGATCTCAAAGAAGGGGACGCAAAGGTGGGTCTGGTCATCATACGCGGCGCTGATCAGTAACCTTGATACCTGCCCGGCTGTTGGGTAATCTGTTCCGGTCCGCACGATGACCCGGTACTGGTGTTGCCGGAAACCCGGGTCCCGTTACCATAGGGCATAGTCGCGGGTGATGTAGCGCGATACCCCCTATCCCTAGTCAAACGTCGCTGCGCCGCGCGCTACCGGATCTTGCGGGTGATCGCACCTGACCCGACCGACCCCGAACCTCTGCTGAACATCTCTTTGGACCACGGGAACACAGCATGATCCGCATGTCAGGAGGACATCAGAGATCCGGTCAGCCGAATATACCCTCCCCGTTTTCTTAATACCAAGAAGTACCAAATACCCTGAGTAGTGAAAGCGGTTTTTGACGGGACCTCTGTGCGTTGCGGGCGTGACGGGCAGACGCTCTACGAACAGGGCGGGTTTGGGCGCAGGGAAAAAGATAGCCTCCGGCTCGCCCCGCAGGAAGCTCTCTATCTTCTCCACCGGGGAAAGATCGAGATCGATGGGTATGATTTCGACCGGCTCCTTGCGGTGTTCGCACAAACGGCTAATATTCTGCGCAGCTACCTTGTATACCGCGACATCCGGGAGAGGGGGTATGCTGTTCAGACCGGGCCCCATGATTTCCGCATCTTCAAACGCGGGCAACGGCCCGGACAAGGTGAGTCGGTCTACCTTGTACGGGTGGTTTCCGAACGTGACCCTATCCAATATACCGAACTCATCCACGAAGTGACAACTGCCCACAACATGCGAAAGCAGTATGTGCTCGCTGTCGTTGATGACGAGGATGAACTGACCTATTATGAAATAAAGATCCAGAATCTTCCGGAAGTGTCCACACCCTTGCACTACCCGCCTGTTTCCGGGGTGCCTGCCGGTAAATCGGTGATGGTAAAAATTCCCGGTGGATCAGCGTTCGAACAGGCATGGTTTGGCAGCCGTCTTGACGATTCGCGGCTCTTGTTCTCGCAACTCGAAACATGGTATCTGGCAGGTGAAGGGGTGCTCCGTGTGACCGCATATGAAAATGACGTGGCCGCAGAAGAGATCTTTTCCCGTGCATGCGAAAGCGACCGTGAATTTGCACACAAGGCAACGGTCTATTTTGACCTGCGAAAGAAGGGTTACGTACCAAAAACAGGGTATAAGTTCGGGCACCATTTCCGGGTCTATTCCGGGGGGAAAGCGCACTCCGAGATGCTCGTCCACGCAATGGAAACAGGAGCCGGACTGCCCATGAGCACCATTTCACGGTCAGTGCGCCTTGCCCACAGCGTCAAAAAGAAGATGTTGTTTGGCTGTGTATATACAAATGGTATTCAGTACGTCGAATTCGCCAGAATCAAACTGTGAGCGCTCATCATGGCACACGATATCAATCCATGGTCAAACAACCAGTCTCTCGATGTCGAAAAACTCTTTTCAGAGTTCGGCATCGAATCTATCACCCCGGCACTCGCCGACCTCCCGGAAATCCCGTACTTCATGCGCCGGGGTATCGTTGTCGGTCATCGGGATTACCGGCAGATTGCATCTGCCATAAAGAACAAAACGCCGTTCCATATCCTGACCGGTTTTATGCCGAGCGGACACCCCCATCTCGGTCACCTGATGGTCATGAAAGAAGTCGTCTGGCATGTACAACAGGGGGGGAACGGGTACGTGACAATCGCCGACCGCGAGGCATATGCGGTTCGTGGAACCTCGTGGGAGAAGTGCCGGGAGTTCGGGAAGGAGTACTTAACGTGCCTATACGCGCTGGGATTTGAGGGGACGACGTACTTCCAGAGCAGGAACGAGCGGTTAAAAGACCTTGCATTCGAGGCGGCGACAAAGGTGAATTTCTCGGAACTGACCGCTATTTACGGGTTTTCACCGGAGACCGATCTAGCCCATGCGGAGAGCGTTATCACGCAGGTCGCTGATATTCTCTACCCTCAGATCGACCGTGCTCCGGCACCGACGCTCGTGCCCGTGGGGATCGATCAGGACCCCCACATCCGCCTGACCCGGGGGGTTGCCCACAAGATGCGTATGTTTACCGTAGAGGAACGGGAGAGTTACGTGAGCGTGAGGTCCAAGAACGCACCCGATGCAGCGCTTGCTGCAGTGCACAAAGCCTTTGCCGGTTCGAAAAAATACGAGGGGCATGTGGATATCGGAGGAATGGCGTGTGCTGACGTGAGCCGGAAGGTCCGTGAGATCGAGCTCGCCCACGGGGGATTTGGCTTTTTCACTCCTTCATCCACCTATCATATCTTTATGCCGGGGCTTACCGGTGGAAAGATGTCAAGCAGTATTCCCGAGAGCATCATCGGGTTCTTTGAACCGGATGTAACCGTAAAAAAGAAGGTGATGAGCGGGATCACGGGCGGGAGGATGACGCTTGAAGAGCAGAAACGGCTCGGGGGAGAGCCGGACAAGTGCTCGCTCTACCTCCTCAACCTCTTCCACATGGTGACCGATGACTCTGAACTTTCCCGGATACGGCAAAAGTGCATGCAGGGGGAGATCACCTGCGGCCAGTGCAAGAAGGAGACCGCAGAACGGGTTGTTGTATTTTTAAAGGATTTCCGTGAGAAGATGGATGCTGCAGCAGACAAGATCGGGGCGTGACAATCGTGGAACTGACGCAGAATGAAAAAAGGCTGCTTGCTGCACTCGCACAGGAAAAGACCGGGGATGCACACAACCTTGCTGCAGAGATTAAGACAACGCCGGAGGCTCTCATCCAGTGGGCGCATCTTGCAGCTGACAAGGGGCTTGTGCAGGTCGAACGGAAAGTAACGAAGGATTTTCTCTATACTGATGAAGGAAAAGAATATCTCCATTCTGGCCTGCCCGAAACCCGGCTTCTCAATCGTATTGAAAAGAGTGCAGATCTCTCAGCTCTTCGGGAAGATCCCGCATTTAAGATCGGGTTTGGGCAGCTTCGCAAAAAAGGGCTGGTGAACGTAAAGGAGGGGGTTGTCTTCCGTGTTGCCGGTGCTTCCACCGCTGATGATGAATTGGCATTAAAAGATCCCATCTCCAGCGGGCCACGGGTAAAAGACTTACTCAAACGCGGAATATTACAGGAAACGGAGTCCGTCAGGCACTCCATAACAATTACTCCCCAAGGTGCCGCCCTTGTTGCAAAGGGTCTTGACCTGCGCAAAGAGTACGGGACACTGGTCCGTGACCAGATCATTTCCGGCTCTTGGAAGGACGCAAACCTTCGCCGGTACGATATCACAAAACTCCCTAGGCGTATCTACCCGGGCAAGACCCACCCGTACCAGCGGCTCATCGAAGAGATGCGCCAGATTCTATTAGAGATGGGCTTTACCGAGATCTACGGTGACATTGTCCAGAGTTCGTTCTGGAACTTTGACGCACTTTTCCAGCCGCAGGACCATCCTGCACGTGAGATGCAGGACACGTTTTATTTGAATAAGGAGGCTTCGCTTCCTTCAGGCTGGGAACGGGTGCGGGACATGCATGAACGCGGAGGAGATACATCATCGACCGGCTGGGGCGGGAAGTGGAATATTAATAAGGCAAAGCAGTGCGTACTGCGCACGCATACCACGGCCCTGTCCATCCAGCACCTTGCCGCAAACCCCAACCCACCGGTAAAAGCATTCTGCATCAGCCGAGTGTACCGCCGCGAGGCGATCGACCCCACGCATACACCGGAGTTCGAACAACTCGAAGGTATAGTTATGGACAAGGGAGTCTCGTTCCGCGACCTCCTTGGCTACCTCCGTGAGTTCTACATGAGGATGGGATTTGAAGATATCCGGTTCCGGCCAGGCTACTTCCCGTATACCGAGCCGTCGGTTGAGCCCGAGATTTACGTAGACGGGCTGGGCTGGGTGGAGATGGGCGGTGCGGGCATCTTCCGGGAGGAAGTCACTGCGCCGTGGGGCATCTCCTATCCGGTGCTTGCTTGGGGATTAGGCGTGAGCCGTTTAGCAATGCTCAAGCTGGGATTAAAGGACCTCCGGCTCCTGTACAGGAGTGATATCGAGTGGATACGGGAGAGCCCGGTCTGCCGCGGCCTGAGTCCTTCAAAGGGAGGGAGGATATAATATGGCGGTTATCGGGCTTCCATACAAGTATCTCGAACGGCTCACCGGTACTGACAAGGATACCATCATCGCCCGCCTGCCGATGATCGGATCTGAGGTCGAGCGCCTTGAGGCAGACCATGCAGACGTAGCGTTTTTCCCAAACCGCCCGGATATGTTCTCTGTCGAGGGTGCAGCGCGGGCGTTGCGCGGGTTTCTGGGAATTGAAACAGGTCTGCCGGAATACACGGTGAAACCTTCCGGCATGTCATTTACCATTGACAGGGAGCTTGCAGGCATCCGCCCCTACCTTGGTTCGGCGGTCATCCGGAACGTGAAGCTTGATGACGAGTCCATCCTCTCAGTCATGGGGCTGCAGGAGGCTCTTCACTGGGCGGTGGGGAGAGGCAGGAGCAAGGTTGCAATCGGTATCCATGACCTAGATACCATTAAACCACCGTTCCATTATATTGCCTCGCCAAAAACCCGGAAGTTTGTCCCCCTTGACTTTGACAGGGAACTTACTATGGATGAGATCCTCGCACAGCACCCGAAAGGCAGGGACTATGCAAAGATCGTAAAAGACTTCCCGCTATATCCGCTCATTGTCGATGCAGAAGACCATGTCTGCTCGTTCCCGCCGATCATCAATGGTGAACGCACGCGGGTGACGACCAGTACGAGAAATATCCTGCTGGACACGACCGGCACTGACGAGCGTGCCGTGCAGGTGGCAGTGAACATCATCTGCACGGCTATGGCAGAGGCTGGGTCAACCATTGAGAGCATTGAGATCAATGGAAAGCAGACCCCAACCCTCGCACCTGAAGAGCGGACTGTGAGTGTCCGTGAATGCTGTGACCTGATCGGTATCGAGCTCTCGAGTGCAGAGATGGCGGCACTCCTTGAGAAGATGCGGTTCGGTGCTCAGCCTGAAGGGAAGGACAGGGTGACCGTGCAGGTGCCCTGTTACCGCGCCGACATCATGCATGACTGGGACATCTTCGAGGATGTGGCCATCACGTACGGGTATGACAGGTTTGCTGTTGAGATCTCCCCGACCTTTGCCATCGGCAGGGCCCACCCGGTGTACACCACCGCCGCACAGGTCCGCACCATCCTTTCCGGGCTTGGCTACCTTGAGATGATGCCGTTCACGCTGACCAGTGAGCGGGTGCTATTCGATGCGATGCAGCGGGAGCGCTCGTCACGGGTGCTCTCCGTCATGCACCCCATCAGCGAGGAGCAGACGGTTGTGCGTACGGATATCCTCCCGCTACTCATGGAGATGCTTCAGGTGAACAAGCACCGGGAACTCCCGCAGCGCCTCTTTGCGACCGGTGATGTTATTGAGGATATGAAAACATCGCAGCGCCTCGCAATCGTGAGCATCCACCCATCTGCGGATTTTTCAGAAGCATATGCCTGCGCAGATGCCGTGCAGCACGAACTGTCAATTGCCTATACTGTGAAGGAGTCGGCCGACAAGGCGTTCATCGATGGCAGGAGAGCGGATATTGTTGTCGGCGGGAAAAAAGCGGGAGTGTTTGGCGAAATTCATCCTGCGGTGCTGAATGCCTTTGAGCTGGAGCACAGCGTTGCGGCGTTTGAGCTTGACCTCAGGGCCGTACCGGGATACCCCGGGCTGCAAGATAGTCCTTGACGTCCCGTATCGTGAACTCGCCGTAATGAAAGACGCTCGCCGCAAGACAGGCGTCCGCTTTTCCTGCGGTAAAGCCCTCGTAAAAATGGTCAAGGGTGCCTACACCCCCGCTCGCGATGACGGGGATGCCGGCAGAATCAGAGATTGCAGCGGTGATCGCGATATCAAAGCCCTTTTTTGTGCCGTCTGTCTCCATGCTTGTAAGAAGGATCTCTCCCGCTCCCCTTGCTTCTGCCTCCTTTGCCCACCGGATCGCGTCGATGCCTGTTGGTTTGCTTCCCCCGTAGATCACGACCTCATACCAGCACGTTCCGCCGTTATGAAGCATGACGGGTGTCCCCTCCGGGTTTGGCGTGAAATTCCGGCGCACGTCCATTGCCACGACCATGCACTGGGTGCCAAACGATTCCGCGCCCTTGGTGATCAGGGAGGGATCGTGGACTGCGCTCGTATTGACGCTCACTTTGTCGGCACCGGCCCGAAGGATCTGCTGGATATCTTCAAGAGACCGGATACCCCCGCCGACCGTAAGAGGAAGAAAGAGCTCGTCTGCAGCGCGCTTGACCACGTCAATAATCGTGCCGCGCTTCTCCTTTGAAGCGGTGATATCCAGAAAGACAACCTCATCAGCTCCCTGCTCGTTATACCGCCCTGCAAGTTCCACCGGGTCTCCGGCATCGCGGAGCTTGAGGAAATGCGTGCCTTTCACAACCCTGCCGTCTTTTAAGTCAAGGCAGGGAATAATCCGCCGTGTAAGCACCATCTGTTCTAAGTCTGGGACTGCGGGGCGTTTCTAATTTTCCCCATCCCACGTAGGGCGAGTTTTATGTCCTGTGGGGTGCTCATTGATATGGTACGATACTTTCGGGACAGGACCGTTTAATCCTGGCCTTTGCGGTGCTATCTATGAGTTCAGGTGCATTGAAGATAGAATGGGCGGCGCAGTTCATGCCGGTGCTTGCCGCCATAAAAAAACAGTTTGTGCTGAAGAAGCCCTTTGCCGGTATGACGGTTGGAATGGCACTCCACGTGGAAGCAAAGACGGCAAACCTTGTCTCCACCCTTACAGCAGGTGGTGCTGAGGTGCATATCACCGGTTGCAACCCGCTCTCAACACAGGATGATGTGGCAGGGGCACTCAACCATATCAAAGGTGTCCACTGTTATGCGAAGCGTGCATGTTCGGTCGAGGAATATTATGCTGCAATTGACAAGGTGCTGGATGCGTCCCCGACGATCACGATCGATGACGGGATGGATCTGATCCACTACCTGCATACAAAACGTCGTGACCTCCTCAGCAGCATCATTGGGGGATGCGAAGAGACAACCACCGGCATCCACCGGCTCAGGGCGATGGCAGCAGAGGGTAAGCTTGAGTTTCCTGTCATCGCGGTCAATGATACCCCCATGAAACGATTCTTTGACAACGTGCACGGCACCGGGGAGAGCGCACTCTCCTCCATCATGATCACGACCAACACGCTTATCGCCGGAAAATACGTGGTTGTTGCCGGCTACGGTTACTGCGGGCGGGGACTTGCGCGCAAAGCGCACGGCCTTGGGGCAAAAGTCATCGTCACCGAGGTTGACCCGCGACGGGCGCTTGAGGCTCACATGGATGGGTTCCTAGTGATGCCTATGGACAAAGCCGCAGAAATCGGGGATATCTTCATCACGACGACCGGGAACATGGGTGTGATTGCCGCCCCCCATTTCAAAAAGTTAAAGGATGGGGCAATCCTCTCCAATGCCGGCCACTTCAATGTCGAGATCGATATGGGTTATCTTGCAGAGCATGCCGACAAGGTCATCCAGCGCGAAGGCATCGAAACGTTTGTAATCAAGGGGAAATCCATCCATGTCCTTGCCGAGGGCAGGCTGGTGAACCTTGCCACACCTAAGGGCATGGGGCACCCGGTTGAAGTGATGGACTTAAGCTTCGCATTGCAAGCCCTCTGCGCCCGGTATATTGCGGAGAATGGCAGGGAACTCTCCGGCGGTGTCTATGAGGTTCCGCAGGAGATCGATGAGCAGGTGGCGCGCCTCAAACTCTCATCGCTCGGTCTCACCATTGATGAGTTAAGCAAAGAACAGAGAACCTATCTCTGCAGCTGGGATATCGGCACGTAGCCATTTTTATTATCATTAATACATTTAAAAAAATACAAATTTCTCTTCATCCTTCGCGTGCGGCATAGAGGTATTCCTGCGCATAGCCGCAATATCTTCCAAAATGCTTCGCTGCAAACCTGCGGATCGTGTCATACTCCCAACCGGTAAGGGATGAGTCATAGCCCAGGGTTTTGATATAATGGTCCCGCATGATGCGGCGTATCCAGACGTCCACAGGAAACGCCTCGTATCTCTGGAATGCAAAGAGGAGGATGCAGTCTGCTGCCTTGAACCCGACACCCTGCAGTCTCATCAGTGCCGTGCGTGCCTGTTCATAGGAGAGTGAAGCGATGGAATTGTGCCATTCCTTCTCGTCCTCGATATCGCAGGCGGTCTTGAGCACATACGATGAACGGTATCCCAGTTTACATTCGGAGAGTGCGGAAGGGCAGGCAGAAGCAAGTGAAGCGTGATCCGGGAACGCGTGAAAAGCCCTCCCCTCAAATTCAAGGGGTTTGCCAAACGTGTTCGCAATATTTGTAATCCTCCTTTTGATCATCGGGATGTTGGAATTGGTGGCGCAGATATAGGAGATCAGGCACTCCCAAGCCGGCTGGCGTACAAGGCGAAGGCCCCGGCAGTCCGAAATCGCGTCATGGATGAACGGGTCGCGGTCAAAGGACGTGGTGATCGCATCTAGATCGGTGTCAAGGGAAAAATAGTGCCTAATGAAAGCTGAAGACGCGCCCTCAAAGGTGAGGGGTGCGTTCTTCTGCCGGATCTTGATGACCCGGTCTCCGACAACGCCATACCACCACCCGTCAGCTTCCCGCTCCCACCGGAACGCCTGTCCGCAGGAGAGCGTGAGGTCAAGGGAGAACGGCTCATTATGGGTTAGGGAAAGAACCGGCATGGTTTTAGTCACTATACAGATCGAATTTTTACCTATTTAGCGTTCATGAAGTTGCCATGCAACAGGGCCCGCTACCCGGTTCTTTTCAGGGTTGGCACCCGGCACCTTCACATCGCAACGAATAGCCTTTTAATATATAAATCATAAGTTCTTTTCATGGAATTGACGGAACAACTGAAAACATTCATTGAAGAGGGACAGGACTGGGAACGCAAACCGACTAGTGTGAAGGGAGTATCCATCATCCGCCTCCCCAAAACCAAGAACCGGTCGGCGTCACTTGCAATTGACATCAACCCGCTCAACGACCAGGGGCTCCCCATGAAAAAGAAAGGCATCATGCTGATGAACTCAATGGAGCTGAAAGCATTTCGTGCGACGTTTAACAATGAAAAAGTGGACAACCTCATAAAAGCTCTCGAGGATGTCCTCCCGGAGCGCAGGATGGCAGCAGCACCTGCAAAGCCGGATGTGCTGCAGATTTGATTCCGGAAACACGACAACTACATATTCCGATAGGAGGGATACGTATCAGGCGTACGATATTGGCATTATTCATTGGATTGCTAATTCTCTGTCTTGCGAGTGCAGGATGTCTGGGTGTAAAGACACCTCCGGTATCACGACAGGCGGCACCCGCTGTATTTTTGGATTATTACCGCACCGGGGGAATCGCAGGTTTTGATGACCGACTCGTAATATTTGACAATGGTGCGGCTGTGGTGGCCACAAAAGCCGGGAGCAGGGAGATTGTCCTGAACAGTTCAGAGATGAATAAGGTTTCAGATCTGTTTAATAAGGCCCAGTTCTCGATGCTCCAGAATAATTATCCTGCACCTCGTGGTGGCGCCGACCTGATCCAGTATTCGGTCAGCTACCATGGAAAAACCGTGACAACCGAAGATTCCGCAATCCCCCCCAGTCTCGACCCGATCCTGAATGAGATGAACCGGATTGTGAGAGATACAGGGATTAAGGCATAACTCCAGTCCCTTCATTTACAATACCCTCTTCAATATTCCATAGGATGGCCCCTGCCATGATCAGAATATCCTGTGTTGATGCGTTCACCGGTCGTCCATTCTTGGGAAACCCCGCGGGAGTATGCATCCTCCAGGGAAGGAAGGATGCTGGCTGGATGCAGCAGGTAGCGCGGGAGATGAACCTTCCGGAGACTGCGTTCCTGTTTCCACATGGGGAGGGATACCGGCTGCGCTGGTTCACCCCCTGTATTGAGGTTAATCTCTGCGGGCATGGAACGCTTGCAAGTGCCCATGCTCTCTGGGAACAGGGGTTTTGTGATCCAGACCTCGCAATCAGGTTCTCAACAAAAAGCGGGATCCTTACTGCAAAGAAACGGGGCACCCAAGTCTGGCTCAATTTTCCTGCTGAACCGGAGAGCCCCGCGCCCGTTCCCGATGGACTTTTCGAGGCGCTGGGGGTACGTCTCCTGTATGTGGGAAAGAACCGGTTCGATTACCTCATAGAGGTCGAATCCGAATCCGTAGTCCGGGAGATGCGACCTGATTTTGGGATGTTAGCAAAGATCCCGGCACGTGGGTTCATCGTGACAAGCCGGGCAGAGAAGTCCGGATTTGATTTTGTGTCCCGGTTCTTTGCACCTTCACTGGGCATCAATGAGGATCCAGTGACCGGATCAGCACACTGCTGCCTTGCGCCGTTCTGGCAGCGCCACCTTGACCAATCGGAGTTCATCGCGTACCAGGCATCAGAGCGGGGCGGGGAAGTCCGCGTACGAGTTGAAGGTGACCGGGTGAAACTTGGCGGGCAAGCTGTTACGATCTGGAGCGGCGAACTTGCTGTTTAATTTGAATTTTAAAAATAGTTTTTAGTTTTTTCCGTAGATACACGACTGGACATCGTGGCCCAGTTTTCCGATCGCATCGGCACGGCACCGCTGGCAGTGCCTCATCTGCTTGACATATTTTGAACATTCATCCTGCATTTTCCTCTTCATCTCGGGAGTCGGGGGGGTGATGTCTGCGAACTTGTACTGGGCAATGAGCGGGATGACGTTGAACGTATAGACCCCCATCTCGCCAACTTTTTTTGCGATAGCGGGAATGTGGTTTTCATTAATGCCGGGTATATAAACGGTATTGATCTTCACGATAATGTGGCGCTCGACTGCCATCTGGATGCCCTTCAACTGCTGGGCGAGCAGCAGTTTTGCCGCCTCGATCCCGGTATACCGTTTTCCTTTATAGTCGACAAACTGGTAGATCTTTGCGCCAATTTCGGGGTCGATTGCATTGAGAGTAACGGTGATGTTACCTACATCGTATTTCTGCAGCAGGTCAATTTTTTCCGGGAGCATGAGCCCGTTCGTGCTGATGCACTTGATCACGTTCGGGAACTCTTCATGCAACCTGCGGAGCGTTTCCATGGTCTCTTCGTTTGCCAGAGGTTCACCCGGCCCGGCGATACCGATTACTTTGATGTAATTATATTTCGCCATCACCTTTTTGACCATCTCGACAGACTCATCGGGGTTGAGCACTTTTGTCGTAACACCGGGCCGGCTCTCATTCACGCAGTCAAAGTCCCGGATGCAGTAATTGCACTGGATATTGCAATTAGGTGCGACGGGTATGTGGCAGCGGCCGAAGGTATGGCACGCCTTTTCGGAGAAGCAAGGATGCTCCTGGATCTTTCGCATCTGCTCCGGATCCCACTGAACCTTCTTTCCTGCCACATCAGCGACCCGAACCTCTTCTTCTACCATAATGAACATCAGACAATGGGCTGTTAATGTATAAATACCGTGCAATCGTGATAGTTCCGGTATATCCATGGACGGTTATGCTGGTTCGATTCTATCGGTTGACCTGACCTCCGGGTCGATCGACATACAACGCCTCCCTGAAGAGTGGAAGCGAAAATTTATCGGGGGCCGGGGTTTTGGGGTCAAAATATTCTCGGGTCTCGTTGATCCTACCATTGATCCGCTCTCTGACCAGAATTGTCTGGTCTTTGCCGCAGGACTGCTGACGGGCAGCAAAATGCCGATGGGTTCGCGGTACGATGTCGTCACGAAGTCTCCTTTAACCGGCACACTCTCCAGTGCAAACAGCGGAGGTTTTTTTGGCACCGAACTGAAGCGGGCGGGATTTGATGCCGTGGTTATCAGGGGTAAGGCAAAGGCCCCGGTATATCTGTGGATCAACAACGGGACCGCAGAGATACGGGATGCATCCACGCTCTGGGGGAGAACGACGAGTTCTACCACAACAGCGGTTCAGGATACACTGGGCGATCCTGCGATCCGAGTGGCATGTATCGGCCCGGCAGGTGAACGGCAATGCTTGGTTGCTGCCATCATCAATGAGAAGAGTAGGGCCGCTGCCCGCGGGGGCTCCGGTGCGGTCATGGGTTCGAAACTGCTCAAGGCAGTTGCCGTGAGGGGGACCGGCATCACCGTGGCGGCGGACCCCGTCCATTTTGCCGGTGTTGTCACATCGATACGCGAACGGCTGATAGCAGGGGGCCTGACATCGGGAAGTCTCAACAAATTCGGTACGGCCGCGCTCCTCCAGCTCATCAACAGCCACGGTCTCCTTCCGGTGAACAATCACCAGAAAAACCAGTTTGCCGGTGCTGACAACGTATCGGGTGAGGCGCTCGCAAAATCGTATGTTGTAGGAAAAAAAGCATGCTACTCCTGTCCAGTCGCGTGCGGCAGGGATTGCGAGATCGACGGGGAGCGCGGTGGCGGTCCTGAATACGAAACCATCTGGGCGTTCGGACCCGACTGCGGGGTCTCTGATCTGGGGGCGATCATCAAGGCAAATAACCTGTGCAACGAGCTTGGGCTCGACACGATCTCAACCGGCGTTACGATTGCTTGCGCAATGGAACTGTCCGAAAAAGGGTACCTGCCCTATACCGTCCGGTATGGTGATAAAGATGCGATCGTCAACCTCGTGCGCATGATCGCGTACCGTGCCGGTATCGGTGATGAGATGGCGGAGGGGTCATTCCGGTTCGCCGCCCGGTACGGCCATCCGGAGCTCTCGATGAGCGCCAAGAAGCTTGAGTTCCCTGCATATGACCCTCGCGGGTTGCAGGGGCAGGGGCTCGAATATGCCACATCAGTGCGGGGTGCTTGCCATGTATACGGGAACATGCTCTACCCGGAATTGCTGGGGGTGCCGGTAAAACTCGATCCCTTTGTCACTCAGGGAAAAGCGCAGTGGACCAAGACTATGCAGGATCATGCCGCAGCCGTTGACGCGTCAGGTATGTGCTTGTTTGGGGGAAGGGTGATCGGCGCTGCCGATTATGCAGCAATGGTCTCCGCGCTCACCGGTTGGACCCTAGATGAGCGGGAGTTCCTGCAGGTCGGCGAGCGGATCTGGAACCTGCAGAAGATCTTCAATATCAGGGCCGGGTTTGGTCGAGATGATGACACCCTCCCACCCCGGATGCTGAAAGAGCCGCTCAAGGACGGCGCACCGAAAGGGCAGGTGTGGCACCGGGAAGAGTTGCTGCCGGAGTATTATGCCGTGCGGGGATGGGATAAGGAAGGAAGACCGACCAAGGAAAAACTAAAAGAACTCGGGATCGGGTGAACCTAGTAACCTTTTTTAAAAATCCTCTCCATTAATTTTTCCCCTTCCAAGAACGGTATAAAGACCGGTACCGGATTCATCCCCCCACTCTTCTCCTGCCCTGCTCAACTGCAAGAGCCTTATTTGTGAACTGCGTAAATTATTGGGATGAAGAGATCAGAGAAACTGAGGGGTAAGGAGAAGGCGGCGGCACGCAAACGGAACTATGTCCTTTACGGGATTGCCGTCGCAGCTGGTTGTGCAGTCATTGCAATCATCCTGTTTTTCGTTCTCAATCCAGCGGGTGCAAAGGCAGGGGATACCGTTTCTGTCCTCTACATCGGCACGCTGGATAATGGGACGGTCTTTGATTCAAACGTGAACAAAACACCGCTCTCATTCACCCTTGGTTCCCACACGGTGATCCATGGCTTTGAGGATGCAGTCATTGGCATGAGCAAGGGACAGGTAAAAACAGTCCACATCCCCACCGACAAGGCATACGGGCAGTACCAGAGCGATCTTATCCTTACAGTAAATCGGTCAGTCTTTCCCGCCGGCACACCTCCTGATGTGGGTATGTATTACTCAGTTCGAAATCCAACTGATGGCACGGTGAACGTTGTGAAGGTAATTAATGTCACGCAGGACACCGTGACTATTGACCAGAACCACATGCTTGCCGGGCAGAACCTGACCTTTATGATCCGGCTTATCTGGATTGAAGCGGCAAAATAAGAGAATTATTTTTTAAAGGAAAACTCGAATCATGGGCCCGGCCGGATTCGAACCGGCGACCTCCGCCGTGTAAGGGCGACGTCATACCGCTAGACCACGAGCCCCAAAAACTCCTATCTCTATTGCCCTGCCCGCTCTTAATAATAATGCTGGTCTAAGGTTCCGGCGCTACTATGCACAAAGAAGTGGCAAAAAAGGTCAGGGGTGTCCCGGACTTTTAGTGCGGATTTTGGTATGCCTCACGGCATGGAATCGAACTGCAGGATCTTTTTTCCTGTCCTGTCGAACATCCTCAGCTGGTTGTTCTCAATGACGAACTTCTCAGACCACATGAGATCGGTGTAGTATGCCGACTGCTGGTTCATGACCCCGGTTGGTTCGGAACAGGTGGTCGCCGGGACAGCAGGCCGGCGGATGGAGATCGCCCCCGAGGTCCCGATGAGTTGGTACTCCGTCGTGTATGGGGTGCACCCGTTGGAGCCGTCGATCGTGCCGCCCTGCGTGAAGGTCGCCATGATCGTACTCCCCTAGATGACCGATGACCTTACCCCCTTGGTGTCATCGTACCAGCCCAGCTTCCACGCCGTCCCGGTCAAGGACCGGGCGGCAACGGCGGGTGTACCTGCCGGCTGCGTTGCGGCAGGAGTGGCTGCGGGGGCAGGGGTCGTTGCAGGTCCGGGCTGGGTTGTGCAGCCGGCGAAAAAGACGGCGAGCACAAGAAGGACTGGCAGGATCATAACCGGTTTTTTCATAGCAGTGATGAGTTCTTGCACCGGGGAAATAAATATAGCGATATGATAGTGGGAACCGGGTATTGGGATTTTACGCCGAAAAAAGGAAACGGGTTATTCCTTTTTCAGTTTGATCTCGATGCCGTATTTCTCGAAGTTTCTGTCAGCCATTGCCTGGATGATGGCAATCTCGGCGTCCTGCCGCTTTGGCTTGAAGAGGTGGCGGAACCGCTTCTGGGTCTTTAGGTATTCTTCCACCGGTTTTTTCACGACCTTCTTTACCTTGGTGACCTTACCGTCAATCATCTCGTAGTTCACCCAGAGCCCGGTCTCGATGGCGAGTTTTGCTATCGCGATGGTCTGGTCCCCCTCAAATCCCCAGCCGGTGCAGCACGGAACATGCACCTGCACATAGCAGGGGCCTTTGGTGTTGATCGCTTTCTCCACCTTCTGCATCAGATCTGCAGGATAGGCGATCGATGCCGTAGCGACGTAGGGGGCACCGTGCGCTGCAATGATCTGGGGCATATCCTTCTTCGGGAGCTTGTTGCCAAAGGAGCAGGAACCGGCGGGGCTCGTTGTCGTGCTCGCATCATAGGGCGTCGCACCGGAGCGCTGGATGCCCGTGTTCATATACGCCTCGTTATCATAGCAGATGTAGGTGAAGTCATGGCCACGTTCAAATGCGCCGCTGATGCAGATCATGCCGATATCAAAGGTCGCGCCGTCGCCTGCCATGATGACGACTTTCTCCGTTCTCCCCTGCTTCTTGAGCGATGCCTCCACGCCAGATGCAACCGCCGATGCGTTCTCGAAGAGCGAGTGGATCCAGGGCACCTTCCATGCAGTTTCCGGGTAGGGTGTCGAGAAGACTTCCATGCACCCGGTCGCAGCGACCACGATTGTATCCTTTCCCGCGCCTTTCATCACGAGGCGTGCTGCAAGAGATTCTCCGCACCCGCCGCAGGCACGGTGCCCGCAGTCAAATAATTCCAATGTTTTATCGACCATGTTACAGCACCTCCATGCGCAACCCGTAGAACTGGTCGCCGACCCCTTTTTCCATAAGGGATACAATTTCCTTGATATCCCTTTTGCGCACGTCCCTGCCACCAAGCCCGAGGATATAGTCCTTGACCGGAATGCTGCTGCCGTATAGAGCATCCTTTACCTCAAGGGCAACTGCCCCTTTTGCGCCAAGCGAGATGTTCTTATCGAGTACTGCAACACGTTTGACTCTCGACAGCGCCTTTGCAATGTCTTCAGAGGGGAACGGTCGGAAGACACGGATCCTGAGCAGGCCGACCTTCTTTCCTTCAGCCCTCATCTCGTCGATGGAGTCCTTGATCGTCCCGCAGATGGAGCCCATCGCAACGATTGCGGTCTCGGCATCATCGAGCCGGTACTCCTCGACCATGGCACTGTAGTCCCTGCCAAACATGGTGCCAAACTCTTTTCCTGCCTTTTTTATGACATCCCTTGCTCTCTTTGCCGCGTTGTCGGTCTCGTACCGGAACTCGTGGTAATAGTCCGGCGTCGCATACATGCCAAAGCTGATCGGGTCAGCCGCGTCAAGCCTCTGGTAGGGAGTAAATTTCGGGAGGTATGTGTCCACCTGCTCCTGCGTGAGCATATCCACGGGCTCGTAGGTATGGGAGAGGATGAAGCCGTCAAAGCAGACGAGTGCAGGGAGCAGGACCGAATGGTCTTCCGCGACACGGTACGCGAGGAAGTGGAGGTCGGTTGCCTCTTGGTTGTCTTCTGCATAGAACTGGAGCCAGCCCGAGTCCCGCAGGGAGATGGAGTCCTGCTGGTCGTTCCAGATCGAGAGCGGTGCGCCCATTGCCCGGTTCGCGATTGTCATGACAATGGGCAGGCGCATACCTGCAGCATTGAAACAGACCTCGAACATGAGCGCGAGCCCCTGTGACGTTGTTGCCGAATAGACCCGGGAGCCTGCAGCGCTCGCACCAACGCATGCCGAGAGTGCCGACAATTCATTGTCGACCGTGATGTATTCGGCATCGAGCGTGCAGTTTGCCACCATATCGGCAAGCGCTTCCACGATATGGGTCTGCGGGGTGATCGGGTAGGCGGAGATCACCTGCGGGCGGCAGAGCCGGACCGCTTCTGCGACCGCGTATGACCCTTCTGTTATCTTTAGCATCTTATTTCTCCTCCTGTCTCATCTCGATCGCTTCCCCGGGGCACTCCTCGGCACAGAGCCCGCAGCCCTTGCAGTATGTATAATCGGGCTCCACAAATCCCTCCTCAGTCTCATGAATGCAGCCCTCGGGACAGATGGTCTGGCACAGCCCGCATTTTGTGCACTTTTCATGATCAAAGAACGGCTTGAAGACACGCCACGAGCCGGTCTTATTGTCACGCGACTTTCCCGGTTTTGCCCGGCAGCCTAAAGCAAGCGCCATTTATTTTGCCCCCCTGACCTTCTCAAATGCCTGCCGCGCTGCCTCGATATTCTTAAGCGCCAGTTCTTTTGGGAACCGGTGGTTGAGTGCGTTCTCGAGCGCAGAGAATGTGATCTCACCGGTTGCAGCCGCAAACGCGCCCATGAGCGATGTGTTGGTTATCGGGAGCCCGAGCGTCTTGAGGGCGATCGAGGTGGCATCGATCGTAATCAGCTTCACGCCATCGGGGACCTTGTAATCGGGAGCCTTTTCGGTGTTCACGATCACAATCCCTCCCTCCTTGACACCCAGAAATACATTCACATCCTTGATCAGCGTGCTGTCCTGCACGATGATGTAATCCGGCTCATAGACCTGGCTCCGTTTCCGGATCTTTTTGTTATCGAACCGTACAAATGCCTGCACCGGTGCCCCGCGGCGTTCAACGCCAAACGCAGGAAATGCCTGTGCAAAGACGCCGTCCTCGAATGCGGCGACGGCAATCAGTTCGGCAGCGGTGACAGATCCCTGCCCGCCCCTGCCGTGGATACGCAGCTCTTTCAAGAAAAATCCCCAGTAATCTTACATGATAAATCAATATAAATCTACAGATCCACAGCGAGCCCGAGGATGTCAGGTATCCCGGAGAATACATCGTGCGCAATCCGTGCAAGCCCGCGGGAGGCGCACCACTCGTCATAGACGGTAACTTCCCGGTTCAGGAGCAGGCGGACTTCGGGAGCGATGACCGGTGCAAGGGAGCCGGCAAGAGCGATCCGCGCCTTTCTGTTTAGCAGGAGCATCGCTGCGCACTCCATCGCGGAGAACATCGCAATGGTCTGCATCCGCTCCTCCGCCGGCACGGTAAAGTTCACGCCTGCATGCTGGAATGCCTCATTTGCCGTGCACTCCCCGGCATCAATGCGCCGTATTGCATCGACATCGAGTGCCCCGTGCCGGGTTCCGGGTGCAAATATGCAGGCATCGAATGCCCCGGTCATCTTTCCGTTGATCACAAGGAGGGTAACGGTGTTTGAACTCACATCTGAGACGATCACATCGTTCCCGAGCGCGTGGCAGACCTCATACGCGATGCCGACTTTCTCCGGGCTTGACTGATGCGAATATACCTTGAACCGGGAATCGCAGGGTGTACTGCGGTGGAGTCCCGGGATGACGACTGCAGGGATCCCGCTCTTTTTCACTTCGTCAAAGACCCGGGTCCCCCCGCCAATATGTTTTCCGGCTCCCTCGCGGCTGACAAGCCCCCGGTTGTTCACTTTATTAATCGAGGTAATCTTTGAAAAGTTATCCCCCATAGAATAGGAGAGCGCGATGCCCTCGATCTCATCGGGCGGGCATAATACAGCAAGATCAGGGATGGTAAAAGAGGTCGCTTCTTCCCGCGATATCTTGAACTCTTTTAAAGTCGTGGCGAAGCGCATCGCGGTCGTGCCATGATCGATCCCGATGAACATAGCAGTAATCCTATAGCATGGATGACATAATTAGTTATGATGTTTGATGTCGTAACGGGCGGTGCTGGGTTCATCGGTTCCCACCTCGTGGATGCGCTGGTTGCGCGGGGCGACCGTGTTACGGTGATCGATTCGTTTGCTGCAGGGTTAAAAAACAATATCGCGCGTCACCTCGAAAAAAACCGGGTGAACCTCATAGTCGCCGATCTCCTTTCTGATGGGTGGCAGAAAGAGTTAGAGGGTGCTGACCGGATCTATCACCTTGCGGCTGACCCCGATGTGAGGAAGAGCGCAGTCTCCCCCGTAGGTCCTGTCAATAACAACATCCTTGCCACATTTCGGGTTCTGGAAGCGATGCGACTGTACAATGTTCAACAAATTATCTTCACCTCCACATCGACCGTCTATGGCGATGCAACGGTCATACCGACCCCGGAGGAGTACGCCCCGCTGGAACCAGTCTCCGTCTATGGCGCGAGCAAACTCGCCTGCGAGGCGCTGATCTCGGCGTATTGCCATTCGTTCTCCATGAGGGCGTGGAACTTCAGGTTTGCCAATATCATCGGATCCCGCAGCGGCCACGGGGTTATCACCGATTTTGTTACGAAGTTGAAAGATAACCCCCGCAAGCTGGAGATCCTTGGTGACGGGAAGCAGATCAAATCCTATCTTGATGTGCAGGAATGCGTGGATGCGATGCTCTTTGCCGTTGACCATGCGGTTGATAAGGTAAATACCCTCAACATCGGGTCAGAGGACTGGATCGATGTGAAGACCATCGCGGATATCGTGGCAGGGGAGATGCGGTGCTCCGGTGCCAGGTACTGTTTCACCGGGGGAGAACGCGGCTGGGTCGGCGACGTTCCCAAAATGCAGCTTTCCCTAGCCCGGATCAAAGGGTTGGGCTGGAGACCACAACGGGGTTCAGAGGAGAGCGTGCGGATGGCTGTCAAGGCGATACTCGCTGAACACCGGGCAGGAATGGCGTGAAATACATCGTGATCTGCGGGGACGGCATGGCAGACGAACCGCTCGAGCAACTTGGAGGGAAGACGCCACTTGAGCACGCACGGACGCCGAATCTCGACCGGATGGCGCGGGACGGTGCCTGCGGTATGCTTCGCACTATCCCCGAAGGATTTGAAGCGGGGAGCGATATTGCAAACATGTCAATTCTCGGGTACGACCCGCAGACGTACTATACGGGCAGGGGGCCACTCGAAGCGATGAGCATGGGCATCGACATGAAAGATGACGATATTGCATACCGGTGCAACCTCGTCACCATCAATGACGGGCTGATGCAGGACTTTTCTGCCGGGCATATCTCCAGCCCGGAAGGTGCGGCGCTCCTTGCCTCACTCCAGAAGGAGGCTCCTTCTGTTTTCATTAAATCCGGCGTAACCTACCGCAACCTCATTGTTGTCCCTCATGGCAACGGCTCCTCCTCCACGCCCCCCCACGATATCATCGGAAGACCGGTTGCCGGATATCTTCCAACAGGTCCGGATGCCCCGGTTCTCGCGCAGTGCATGGAGGCCAGTCAGAGGGTGTTTGCTCATCATCCGGTTAATGCTGCACGGAAAAAAGCGGGCAAACAACTAGCGACGCAGGTCTGGCCATGGAGCGGGGGGCACAAACCAGCGTTCCCGCACTTTGAAAAGAAGTACGGGAAGAAAGGGGGAATCATATCGGCAGTCGATCTCCTGAACGGGATTGCACGCTGCGCTGGTATGGAAGTCATTACCGTCCCGGGAGCGACCGGCTACCTTGACACTGATTACGCGGCAAAGGCACGGTATGCGCTTGACGCGATCCGGCACCTTGATTTCCTTTACATCCATATTGAAGCACCGGATGAGGCCGGGCATCTTGGGAGCATTGAAGAGAAGGTGACGGCGATCGAACGGGTGGACGGAGTTGTCGGCATGATCCTTGATGGGTTCGATGGTGTGGTTGCCGTGCTGCCCGATCATCCGACCCCAATCCGGGTGAAGACACATACCCGTGACCCGGTGCCGTTTGTTGTTCGGGGAAGAGGAATAGACAGGACCCGGCGGTTCACAGAGCGCGAGGCGCAGGGAGGGAAGTTCGGCATAAAAGAGGCGGTCGGTTTCCTGGAATTCCTGTTCAATTGAACCGGTTCAGGCATGGGTGCTGTAAAAAAGTTGAAACGCCAGCTCTGGAATTTTATCCCGGCCATACGTGGCATCAGTCCCCTGCATCATCACCATTCAGTGGGGGTAACTTTCATCATCTGCCCAGCGGCGCAGGTTATGGTACGTGGTCGCTTGCGAAATATATTATTAACGGGCTGACCGGCTAGGATCAAATGCGTGATCTTGATATGACACGGCACCAAAAAAATGGTGAGGATACCTGAAAACAGGTCTGTGTCGGTAAGGTGATACCTCACAGCAACAGATACTGTCTGGTGAACAGGGGAATGGATTGATGAAGAAGAACCTGCTCATGTGGGACGAGACCCTCTTTCGCGACCCAGAGGTCTTTGAGTACGACTATGTCCCGGAGCAGTTCCAGTTCCGCGAGAACCAGATGCGCGAGCTCGCGTTCCAGATCCGGCCCGGCATGAGGGGGGGCCGGCCGCTTAACTCCATATGCAAAGGGCTCCCGGGCACCGGGAAGACCACGAGCGTCCGCAAACTCTTCTCCGAGATCTCCGATGCCACTAAGAAACTAGTCCCTGTTTATGTCAACTGCCAGATCGACAACACCAAGTTTGCAATATTCTCCCAGATCTACCGGAAGCTTACCGGGCACCTCCCGCCTGCGTCAGGAACATCGTTCAAGCAGCTGTTCGATGCCATCGCCCGGATCCTCTTAAAAGAAGAGATTGTCCTGCTGGTCGCACTGGATGATGCCAACTATCTCCTGTACGAGAACGAGATCAACAAGGTACTCTACACCCTGCTGCGTGCCCATGAGGCATATGAAGGCGTACGGATTGGCGTGATTGTAATCATCAGCGACCTTGATGTCGATCTTGCAAAAGCGGTTGATGCCCGCGTAACCTCGGTCTTTCGCCCGACCGAGATCTACTTCCCCCCGTATGAACAGGCAGAGATCCGCGAGATCATTCATGAGCGCGTCATGCAGGGGTTGTTCCCGGGTGTCCTTTCTGATGAGATGCTCTCGCTTGTTGTTGAACAGACACAAGGGAGCGGGGACCTGCGGGTCGGTATTGACCTGCTCAAGCGGGCAACCATGAGCGCAGAACGTGCTGCACGGCGCACCATCGGCCGGGACGACATATGCGGAGCGTACATGATCTCAAAGTACCTGCACCTCTCCTTTACCACAAAAACCCTGAAGGACGAGGAGAGAAAAATTCTCAAAGCCCTTGCCCTTGCAAGCCTGAACGAGAAAGAGATGAACGCAGGGGATGTCCACAAGACAATTTCCCAATCGGTTGAAATCGGGTACACCCGGTTTTACGAAGTTATAAAGAAGCTCGATGCGCTGCGCATCATCAACCTGCACTACCGCGAAGGCAAAGGAAGGACACGCTTAATAAGCCTGCGGTACGACCCGCAGAAAGTGCTCGAGCACCTCTCCTGATCCGCAATCATTTGGCAAGGATTATTAATTTCGCAGGCGTGTTGTATGGTACAGGGGGTAAAGAACATGCTCAGTGTAAACGAACTGGCATTAGAGATTTTCGAGAATCTTGCCGAACTCTCGGAGGAATTCAATGCGGCATACCATGAGCTTGATAATGGCGCACGCATTGTGGACTGTGGTGTGAGCACCCGCGGCGGGTACGCGGCGGGACGGGCATTCACCGAGATCTGCATGGGCGGGCTCGGGGAAGTCAATTTCCGGATGGGGCACATCAAAGAGTTTCCCCTTCCGTTCATCGATGTCAATACCGATTTTCCCTCAATTGCATGCCTCGGGGCGCAGAAAGCCGGTTGGACGGTCAAGGTGAATAACTATTTCGCGATGGGAAGCGGACCTGCACGGGCGCTCTCGCTCAAACCCAAACATACTTATGAGGTAATTGAGTATGAGGACGATTGTGACGGCGCCGTCATCTGCCTTGAGAGCGACCACCTGCCCAACGGTGAGGTAATGGAAAAGATCGCAGAGGAATGCCACATTGACGTGGGGAACGTCTGCGCAGTCGTCGCCCCCACATCCTCGATGGTCGGCTCAATACAGGTTGCAGGGCGCTGTGTGGAGACCGCAATCTACAAATTAAACGAACTCGGATTTGACACCAAAAAAATCACCGCTGCGATGGGCACGGCACCCGTTCCTCCCGTACGGGGGCCGAAGCTTGCTATGGGAGTGACCAATGACGCCACCATCTACCACGGGCGGATCATGCTGACCATGAAAGCCCCGGAGATCAAGGACTATCTTGAGAAGATCCCAAGCAGCAAGTCCAAAGGGTACGGGAAACCCTTCAACGACATCTTCAAAGAGGCAGGGTACGACTTCTACAAGATCGACACCGCGCTCTTCTCACCGGCAGAAGTCATCATCAACGAGTTGTCCGAAGGCAAAGTCTATCACTGCGGTGCGGTTAATACCGACGTGGCACTTAAGTCGTTCGGGCTGATGTAATTTTTTATTGAATATCCTTTTCTTAGGTTTTTGTCGGTACCGGCATCATACCATGCTGACCAACTCATAGTTCTCCTGGAAGAACAAGGATGGGGAGGCCGGGAAATCGTACTTCGGCTTCGTAAACCCTCCCAACAGGGCACTGTATCGGGTTGTACCCCCCTCACGAAGAAAAAATCACATTCTCCTTCCTACCGTGATCATGAACGGCACCAGCATGACAATAGCGATCACGATCCAGAAATTACCAAACAGATAGAGCAATGATTCGCGGTTTTTATCGTAGAACCGGAGATCGACTGACATCGTTTTGGTCCAGAATACGGTTGTGGTATTGTCGGAATTCCCGACGATCTGAGACCCCGGGTTCATACCGGCAAGCAAGGGGTTTCTGACATCGAATTCCTGCGGGAGCGTGACGTTGACATCATACGGGCGTTCGAATGCCGCCTGGAGATGATAGTCCCGCATCGGGGCGGTATAGAGGATCGTATAGTTGCCCTTGTCAAACGTGATGGAGGACATGCCGCTCGTGTTGAACTGGCACGGCGAACAGTTTCCCAAAATCTCGATGTTGCCAACTTTCTGGGGGATCCGTTCTCCCAGCATCCCCAGCTCAAAAAAATCAAATTTATTCACGTTGGTAACTTCGACTGAAGCATTGTATGCGGTGCCGTTTGGCAGAACCTGATACTCTGCATAGAGCGCTGCACAGGGAATGACCAGCAGGGCAGTTATAAGTGCAGCGCAGAGAGCAGCGAGGGCAGGTCTGCATCGATTTCGGTCGGGGGTTCGCATTGCCTGATCACCGTATCCGGATCTTTAAGGAGATGACCGGTGACGACACAGACGATCCTTTCGGACCGGTCGATGGCACCGCACTCCACCAGTTTTCTCACGCCGGCAACCGATGCGGCGGATGCCGGTTCAACGCCGATCCCTTCCTTTCGCGCAAGGTCACGCTGCATCTGCAGGATCTCCTCATCGGTCACCGATTCCGCGAGACCGCCGGTTTTCCGGATAGCCGTAAGCGCTTTTTCCGCATTTACCGGTGCTCCGATACGGATTGCGGTTGCTACAGTCTCGGGATTCGTCTCGGGGATCACTTCCGGCAACCCCTCACGAATCGCACGGACCACCGGGCTTGACCCCTGTGCCTGGATACCGGTCATCATCGGCAGCGCATCGATAAACCCGAGGTCCTGGAGTTCGAGCAGGCCCTTGTATACCGCTGAGATATTTCCTGCATTTCCCACCGGCAGGACAAACCGGTCCGGAACACCACCCAGCTGATCGACGGCTTCAAACCCAATTGTCTTCTGCCCCTCAAGCCGGTAGGGATTGATGGAGTTGAGCAGATACAAGCCGTGGGACAGGCAGAGATCGTGGACCATCTCCAGCGCCCGGTCAAAGTTGCCACGAATGGAAATAACGCGTGCACCATGCATCAGCGCCTGCGCAACCTTGCCGACCGCGACTTTCCCTGCGGGTAATAGAACAACCGCCGGTATCCCCGCCTTTGCAGCGTAAACAGCAAGGCTTGCGGAGGTGTTACCGGTGCTCGCGCAGGCTACACTGCGCTTATTCAGCTGAAGTGCCATCGATACACCGACAGTCATACCCCGATCTTTAAACGAACCTGACGGGTTCATACCCTCGTGTTTTGCGTAGAGATGGGATAGTCCCATCTCCTCGCCAAGACGTTTGAGGTGATAAAGAGGCGTACCTCCTTCCTGCAGGGTGACCGGCTCAATCCGTACTGGCAAAAGCTCGCGATATCTCCAGACCGAGAGCGGGCGCTTCTCCCACACTTTTTTTGAAACGGTGATCTCATCGAGATTATATCGCACAGCGAGAAGGTGACCGCATTTTGTACAATTATATAGGATCTCGTCAGCCGGATATGCAGCACCGCAGTTGACGCAAACGAGACGCTCCATACAGTACAATTGGATTCCGTTATAGATATAGGCGGCGCTATTCCCTCTGATGCAAACGGTGGTACAGTTCCGTCCGCTGGTCCTTATGGGACGGGAACCTGCGCCGGGCATCATCAACCTTCGCTGGATCCACATCAGAAAAAAGGAGTTCGTCGCCCCTGCCTGCCTGCGCCACGATGCAACCATCGGGATCTATGGTCATTGAAGCGCCGGCATACTGGCCAACCGGTGTTTTTCCTGTGGGGTTGATGCCGATGATATACATCTGGTTCTCCAACGCCCGTGCCTTCACGAAGAGTTCCCAGTGCCTGATCCGGCTCGCAGGCCAGGCCGACGGCACAAAAACTCCGCATACCCCTTTTTTCGCATAGACCTGGAACAGCGAAGGAAACCTCAGGTCATAACAGATCGCGATGCCGAATTTCGTACCCTCAATCTCGAATACGGCGATGTCATCGCCCGCCGCATAGCATCGCTCTTCATGCACCAGCGTGAAGGGATGCATCTTTGCGTACAACGCCCTGATAATACCATTACTATCTATTACAATAGCTGAATTTGCCGGGAGTGGATAGCGGCGTTCGCGGAACGAACCGAGAACCGCAATGGAATATTCCTGTGCATATTTTTTCAGGGTTGACACAATCATGCCGGAACTGTCCTGGATATACTGGTCTGAACAAGGGTCCCACCCTGTTGCAAATTGTTCAGGAAACGCGATGATCCGGGAACCCGCGGATGCGGCCTGCTGGATGAACGGTTCAATTTTTTTGAGCGTCCTTTCAGGATCTTCCCAGCAGCTTGTAATCTGGGCGCTGCAGCATCTCATGAGTAATTCAGGCGCCGGTACCCGCCAAGTGCTTTTTTATCCTCGTTGTGCAGCCTCGCATCATGTCACGCCACCTAGTAACGGGAATGCGATCTTCATGCCGTTGATGACGAACTGCACAGCGATGGCGATCAGCAGCATCCCCATGAGCCGGTTGAACGCCCGGTACTCCCGCTGCCCTACTTTGGTCATGATATAATCGGAATTTTTCATCATTACGTAGGTGATCACGATCGCAAGGACAAGGGAGATGATAACAACTCCAATGGCAACCGGTGTCATTGCCTGTGCCTCGTTCATCATGACGATCGTGGTCGTGATCGCGCCGGGCCCTGCGATCATCGGGATTGCAATCGGCATGAGTGCGATGTCATCCGTGTCGCGTGATTCATACTTCTCGGTGGCGGTGAGCTTGGTGCGGGACGTCTTTGCATACACCATCTCCATACCGATGCCAAAAAGCAGGATCCCCCCGGCAATCCTGAATGCCTCGAGGCTGATGCCGAAGATCTGAATGATCCAAGTGCCGAGCACAGCGACAATGAGGAGCACGATGAGCGCAAACCTGCAGGAATCCTTCGCAATGACGTCTTTCTGGGCACGGTCAAGGCTTGTTGTAAGGGAGACATAGATGAGTGTTGCGCCGAGTGGGTTGACAATGATAATAATCGACGAAAGCGCCAGTAACGCAAACGTGATCATATCCCCTTCCATGAGCGGTACGTGCGGCGGACGGAGATATAGCGTTTATGGTTTTTAGGTACTGTTGAAATGGTTGGGTAACAATATGACGCTCTTGGAGGAATCAATTGTCGCTGTAAGCAAGGATTGATTGGAGAAGATTATTAAATCTTTAAAGGCCCCTTGGAGTGTTTTAGTTGAAAAATTCAACCGGTTTTTTATAGAGCAGAAACATCTTGAAATTGCTATAAAAAAATAATTTAATACTCGTAGATGACGGACTCATCGATCCGGGCATACGAGGAGAGTTCTGCCGGTTTGAAATGGATCGCAATCTCACGGGCGGCGCTCTCGGGGGAGTCAGACGCGTGGATGACATTTCTTCCGATATCGATCCCGAAATCACCGCGGATGGTACCGGGCGCAGCTTCCTGCGGGTTCGTCGCGCCGATCACCCTGCGGACAATTGCGACCACATTCCTGCCTTCCCAGACCATGAGGAAACACGGGCCGCCCATGATGTATTTTTTTAAGGACGGGAAGAACGGTTTTTCAAGGTGCTCTTTGTACTGATCGTTGACACGTGGTTCGGGGAGCTTCTCGAACCGTGCAGCAACGAGTTTTAAGCCTTTAGACTCAAGGCGTGAGACAATCCCGCCCACAAGCCCGCGTTGGACACCATCCGGTTTGACCATTACGAACGTGCGGTCCATATCCCATTACTCCTTGCCGAGTGCCTTCTTCCCGGCCTTTGTCCATTCGACACGGCGGGGGACCCTGCCAAGCTTGTGGTTGTTCTCGCACTTGGAGCTGCAGAAATAAAAGATCGTCCCGTCCTTTTTGACAAACATCTTACCGGTGCCCGGTTCAAGAGAAACACCACAGAACGTGCATAAATAGTGTTCAACCATCGGGTTCACCGCCTCGAGAGTTTCTTTGCCTCGCGCTCGGTCTCAAGGAGCATCACGATATCCCCCTCGCGGATCGGGCCGACCGTATTGCGGGTGATTATGCGCCCCTTGTTGTTGCCGTCAAGGATGCGGCACTTTACCTGCATGGCTTCACCATGCATGCCGGTGGAACCGACCACCTCGATCACTTCTGCTGGCGTTGCATCGTCTGCCATAAAGATCCTCACGCCTTAAGGGCAACCAGTTGCTTTGCCAAGTCATCGACGACGTCTTTTGCCTTGCCGGACTTTACAATTGCAGCAGCAGCAGAACCGACGTCAAGACCACTTGCAGCGCCGATATCGTTCTGTTTGTTGATAAAAATGTACGGGATCTTCTTTTCCTCGCAAAGGGGGCCGAGGTGCATCACGATTTCTTCGGGTTCGACATCAGCGCCGATCAAAACAAGCTGGGCGATGCTGCGTTCTATGGCCTTCGTTGCCTCGTTGGATCCTTTCTTGATCTTTCCTGTATCCCGTGCGACTTCAAGGGCTTCAAGCGCCTTGTTCTGGAGCTCATCTGGAGCCTGGGTTTTTACGTAGCCTTTTGCCATAACTCACCTCATTCAGGAGTGGAGTACTCCTTCATTACTCATCAGTCAGTTGATGATGTGCCATATGACATCGTTAGGATGGGAAATAAAGGTTGTTGCAGTGCAGAATTCTCTCCATCCTCCGGTCACACCTAGTTTTGGGAAAGCAGATCTGTCATCACCACAAAAGACGGTCATGTTCCCAAGACAGCCTCTCAATGTAAACTCCTGCAGCATATGCATTGCAAAAAAAATATTTTTTGTACAGAGAGGTGAATCACAACAGGCCAGAGTGTGAACGCCCGCATTAGCCGGGAAATTTTAAAAAAAATTTCAGGTCTTTCGCAGACAAAAAAGTCCGATACCCGCTCCCAATAGGACGACCCCTGTCTCTAATGGCGTAGGCTTTGGTGTTGTTGTTGCAGTCGTCGGAGGGGTTGGAGAGTTACTTGGGGTTATGGGAATACTGGTTTCAGGAGTTGAGAGTGTCACGACAGGTGCCGGCTGCACCGTTTTCTGTCCGCCTGCCTCAATGCTCACCGATCCTTTTTCAACGCTCACGCTCTCCTCATTATAGGAGTCGGCATTCTCGATCCGAATGGAAAAGGTCTTTGGTGCTGTCGCAGATGACGTCTGGAACCCGATGAATGCACGCCCCGCATTATCCATTGTAACACGCGCATAATATCGCGTATTTTGAACTTGGGGTGTCGAAGGTGCAACATCCTGTTGAATCGTGCGGCCGTTCCCGTTCCGGAATGCATACGAGCCTATGGTATAGGGCCCGCCCGCCGGGTCCTGTGCAACACCCTCTATACTGACTTGGACGACCGGGGGCTGGTCCCCAGTTGCTCCCGTCATGGAGAACGTCCTTGTTACCCATACATAATACTGGCTGTTGGGTACCCCGATTATGGTGAGGGTAAACGGTTTGCCCTGCACCACCATACCTCCACCGGAGATTGATGTGGTCACATCGGATCCAAGGACAGGGACGACAAGTAAAAAAAAGCAGACAATACCTGCAAGCGTGATGAATACGAACCGGTTTCGTACCATATGTATACCCTTGTCAAGTGATGTGATCCGTGAGATGCCTTAACTCTTTCACTCATGAAATCCCTAGGAGCCCGTGGTACTGGAGACACCCCCGCGATGCGATACCTGCGGGACAGATCCAGGGAAATGATTGCAAGATACAGGTTTTTCTTAAAAAGCCGGAAATGTTACATTTTTATGATAAATGAGCTGATCACGTCACCTGCGGTAAATCCCGTTTACGTCCCTTTCATATGGTAAATCTCCGTTCCATCCTGTGAAAAAATGAGTTCAAGATCAGTCGAAGACATATTGATATTATAACGGCTCCGCTCCGGCTCGCCAACAATGAGTAGTGTCGCATGGTACTTCTGCATGAGAGCGGGTGTCTGATCAGGTTGTTCATATATCGCCCGGATATCGTTAATCCTCCCGCTGTACCAACCTGAATCATCGCCGCGCCACATATATTCATGGAAGGGCATCCCGATGATCGACGGGATGCCAGTGAACGATGAGATGCGCGAATAGTAAGTATAATCCCCACCCTCTCCTTCAACAATGCGAATATCACCGGGCAATGACCGCAGGTACGCTACGGCTGCCGCATCACCCGGGTGCGCTGTGGTGAGATACTCGAGTCCGTCGAGGGAACGGCTCCCATAATTCAAATCGAGGGGCACCAGCAGCGGGATTGCAGCAAGGGCTGCAATAACAGCAATCACAACAATTGCTTGCGTTTTACGTGAAATTAGTGGTACCTGGTTCCACCGGGAGAGTGCCTGTCCCGCCATGGTGAATGTGGATATGCCCAGCAACAGCCATGCAGCGATATAACATTTGAAGACCGTGTTCATCCGGAAATAGGTGTCGCCCATGTTGTCCTTCAGGTAGATAAGTTCGCAGAACGTGATCAGGAGAAGACCGATGATGGCAAGAATGTCGGGGATGTCGTGCTCCTTTTTTGCAAACAGGTAAATAATTGGAACAACTGCGATCGCCGCCGCAGGATATCCTGCAATGACAAAGGGGACTGCGGCGAGCAGATAGTATGGTTTCTGCAGGATATCCTTTGAAAGGAGCGCAAGCAGGATCACGATGAAGAACCCGTGGACAAGGACAAACTGGGCAGGATCGGAAGGGCTCTGGACAAGCGCAACACCCCCAATATTGGTCTTTAACTGCAGGTAGAACGGCAGGTAGCAGATGATGGAGAGGGAAGGAACGACGATAAGAAACCGGATGGCATCAGAAAATGATGCGACTGACCGGTTCTGCCACCAGATCAGGATCCCGAACAGCACCGTGATAGGCGCATAGATCAGCACATCCCAGGTATTGAAGAGCGGCATCGAACCCAGGCTGACTGCTGCAATGATACAGACAAGCCACTTACCCAATAAAGAGAGGGCACTCCACCGTTTCCAGGCAAAAATAATGATGAAGAGTAAAAAGATCTGGTTGAATATCCCGATGACATGAGGGTGGACATCGCCCCAGATGAACGAGAAGAGAGGGTATTCATTGATCGTACTGGTGATGGTGCGGGTGCTGTCCCAAATGATGGCATTCACCCCTTTTCCTTGGACAATCTGGTAGAAAAACGACGGGTTGGGTAACAATAATGTAATAAGCGGCAACCACCGGAACCGGTCGAGCAGCAGGTCACCGGTTGCATACAGGTTCACTGCCGCAACTCCCAGCACTGTAGGAAGTGCGAGATTGAACGCGATGTTTGACGGCACCGCGCTCACTATCGCGAGGCACCCGAACATCCAGTACCCGAGATAATAATAGATATTCAGAAAACCGCCGGCAAACCACGGATCGAGCGGGGGAACCACAGGCTGGCGCATCACCGATGCAAGGAATGCATGATCCATGAATTTTTCCGCGTACGAGATCGTGGGGTTGACAAACCGGATCTCAAGCATCAGGAAGAAGAAGATGAGGAATACAAGTTCCCAGCGCCACTGCGCTTTGAGGTCTTCTGCGGTAAAGTGACGATGATAGAGATGGTAGACGAACAGGATGGCAAACGGGATGAGGGCAAGATGTATGGGGAGATGAAAAAGCCCGCAATACCATGAGATCAGGGTAAAGAGCAGTAATGAAGCGGCAAACGATGCAGGGAATGCATACCGGTCAAAAGTTTTTTTTAAGGAGGGATAGACCGCAAGCTGGAGAAATGTGATGATGCAGAGCCAGCTGATCACCGAATATACCTGAAGTTCAGCGTTCAGTTGTATTCCCCCCATCAAAGCGCATATTGAGCGCTTTTTTTATGGTCGGCACAACCCAGTCACCAAAGAGATAGATCGAGATGATGCCCCCGGCAAGCGTGACAAGGTTCTTGATCAGGTGATCGATGACTGCAATCAGCGTCGCAACTGCCGGGGCAGTCCCTGCCAGGATGAGTATATTGGCAACGAAAAATTCATAGGTGCCGATTCCGCCTGGTGTTATGGGCACTGCTTTGATGAGATTGCCGATCACGATGGCAAGAACCACCGTAACAAACGGGATGTGTTGTTCAAACATCATTACAACCGCCTGGCAGACCAGCGCATCAAGGATCCAGATCACGAGGGAAGAAAATCCGAGCACAATAACTGATCGGGGCGTCAGGGATGCCTTCCGGATCTCATGCAGCATGGTAAGGACAAACTGTACATACCTGTTGTCAGATTGCAGAGTATTGGCAAAATACAAAAAGATGAAAAAAACGCCGCAAAGGGCCAAGACAAGGACGATGACCAGAAAGTATGCCGGGTCAACGTCCAGTACTAAGGTAAGTGCGACAAGCCCAAGGAGGGCAACCGATGCAATATCAAAGACGCGTTCGACAACAATTGAGGATATGCCATTTGAATAACTGGTCTGGTTTTCATGGTTCAGGATAAATATCCTGACAAAATCCCCAAGGCGTGCAGGGATGACAAGGTTTGCGGTCTGACTGACAAAAATGCACCCGGTTGCGACACGGACACTCACGTTGTTATCCATATATGCAAGAATGGTGTGGTACCGCCACCCCCGCAGCCACCACGCGGCAAGGCAGATGATGAGGGCGATGACCAAGTAGAAGGGAACAATATGGGTAAGAGCATCTAGTAAATCGCCCCATACATTAAAGAGCATATAAGCGATGATGCCGATCGCGATGAGGGTCGGTATAACGACAGCGCTAATCTTCTGATACATGGACCTGCCACCATAACCTGAGGATGGATGACCCCATCTCAAAGACATCCCCGATCTTCACGGTTGTCCCTTTCCCTGCCCGCCACCGGACCGGAAATTCCCTGACCGTAAGCCCCTGCCGCTGCCCCCTTACGAGAAGTTCCGTATCCCAGAACCAGTGCTGTGATTTGATTGCGGGAATGACCGACAGAATCTTCTGTTTATTGAATGCCTTAAAGCCACACTGGTGATCGTACAGCGCACTGCCCAGAAAAATCCTGACGAGAAAATTATAGGTTCTGCTCGCAATCTCCCTCCCCCCCGTTCTTTGTATGTCGCTATCTGGAAGGAGGCGTGAGCCCGTGGCAATCGCACACCCGTCACGGATCGCATTAATAAGGTCCGGGAGGTGCTGCATATCAGTTGCCAGATCGACATCATAATAGCAGACAATCGATCCCTTCGCTCCGGTGATAGCCCGGTTTAGTGCCCGCCCGCGCCCCAGCCGTTCGTCGTTATGGAGGAGGTGTATACGGTGATCCTGCTGTTCACACGAACTGACGAACTCCGGGCTTCCGTCCGTGCTCCCGTCTTCTGCGATGATGATCTCGAACTTGTCTGTTATGGTAGACAATATCGCAAGTGATTGCGGTATCGCAATTTCAAGCGCAGTCTGGTCATTAAAGACGGGAATGATCGCGGTGACTTCAATATCAGCCACGGGAAGTCACCTTCATGATCCGGTCCGCAACTTCATTGCCCGCTCTGACTGCCCCCTCCATACTCCGCTCAGGATAATTCGGCAGCGAGAACATGCCTGCCATAAAGAACCCGTCCTTCCCGTAATCAGGGATCAATGACCGATATCCGAGGGAATATACCGGTCCTGCAAAGGGATCCACGGCCATCCTTGTCCAGTGGATCTCCTCTTTTTTTACCGAGAACCGGTGGCAGAAATCCTCAAGCATTTGCTTGTCGATATTTTGCGGCGGCATCCCGCTGAAATACGAGGCAAGATAGATGATATGCTCTCCATACCGTTCGCAGGGGACAAAGTTCGTATGGGAAACAATCGCTCCATAAGGTGCAGGATCTTTCATGTTCAGCCAGTAAATCCCGCCGGTCACGTCCCGTCCAAGACCAATGGTCATGCATGCCGCACCTTGGTACGGGATCGGAAGTACTTTTGACCCGCCGATCTTTGCCAGTTCCTGCGGGGGGATTGTCGAAATAACCGTGTCATACCGGGATCCATTGACCTCCCACGCACCCGTTGTGCGACAGATTGTCAAAACCGGTGACGTTCGTAAGATATGTCCACCGTTTTTTTGAATGGAACCTTCGAGTGCATCGATAAGCAGGTGAAATCCCCCATTGAGATATCCCAGGCGCTCCCCAGACAGTCCTCGGTTCGAGCGGATCGCAATCCGGCTCATGAGCCATGCAGCTGACACATTCCTGCGGTTTTCACCAAATTTACTGTTGAGCAGGGGCTCAAAGAACGAACTGTATATATCTTTACCGAGAGTATCGATGATAAATTTTTCAGCGGGGATGTGGTCAAGTGCACGGGTATCGATTTTTTTTGCTCTCATGACGAGCCATGCAAGTTTTACTTTGTCAATCAGGGAAATATAGGGATATTTCAGGATCTCGACCGGTGTATTCAGGGGAAATGCAGTATTACCGGCATAATACCCGCTGGTAGCACCAAGCCATTCAAGTTTGTCAAATAGTTTTAATTCTTTTAAAAGTTCGAAAAAAATGATATCCCCGGAGAAACAGTGATGATAGAACTGTTCAATCCAGTAATTATCGACCTGATACGAAGAGAGGCACCCACCGAGTTGGGTTTTTTTTTCAAAGAGATCGATCTCATGGATTCCTGACAGCCTGTTGGCAGCGACAAGACCGGTTACCCCTCCTCCGATGATGCAGATTTTCATAATTGATATCTGTAGTATTTTTTTGGCCGAAATGAAAAAGCCTCCTATAAACACGTTCTTTTTCAAAAAATCCCTCGGGTACTTATAAGAAAGTTTTTGTACTGCAGAATTAAAGTTCTTTAAACAAAAGGACTTAAAACAAATAACATTCATAATTACGTTCATCCCAGTGGTTGGTGTCTCCGGATGAGAGTGTTTTTCATAGGTTTCGGTCAGGCGGGCGGAAAAATTGTCGATATGTTTATCGAACAGGATAAAAAGCTCGGGACCAACAGCTTCCGCGGGATCGCCGTCAATACAGCACGCACAGATCTGATGGGGCTCAAACATATCGAGATGCGTGACCGGATTTTGATCGGGCAGACCATGGTGAAAGGCCATGGTGTGGGAACCGATAATGTCACCGGTGCACGGGTAACCGCTGATGAAATCGACAGCATTGTGACCGCAATCGACACACGGGGCACGCATGATGTGGATGCATTTGTTATCGTCGCAGGTCTTGGGGGGGGCACCGGGTCCGGCGGTTCACCTGTGCTTGCACGCCACTTAAAACGGATCTACCGGGAACCGGTATATGCACTCGGCATCATTCCCGCTCCTGAAGAGGGGCGGCTCTATTCTTATAATGCAGCACGGAGCCTGACAACCCTTGTCAACGAAACCGACAATTGTTTTATCTTCGACAATAGTGCCTGGAAAAATGAAGGAGAAAGTGTAAAAAGTGCATTTCAGCGCTTAAATAATGAAGTCGTCAGGCGATTTGCAGTGCTCTTCCGTGCCGGTGAAGTGAGTCGCATGGGCGTGGGGGAGATGGTAGTCGATTCAAGTGAGATTATCAATACCCTCCGTGGTGGCGGAATCACATCGGTAGGATATGCGATCAGTGAAGTGATAAGCAAACATACCAAGAAGAAGCGGGGAATTTTCGGGGGACTCAAAGACAAATTCCAGAAAAAGGAGGCCAACGAGGAAGTTCTCCTTGGTGAAGACAAATCGGCAAAAATTGTCTCACTCGTTCGCAGGGCTATGCTGGGCAGGCTCACGATGCCCTGCGATTACTCCACTGCTGAACGGGCACTGGTGCTCATTGCAGGTCCCCCTGATCAGATGGACCGCAAAGGTGTTGAGAAGGCAAAGAGCTGGGTTGAGGAAAATATCGCGGGTGTCGAAGTCAGGGGCGGGGACTACCCGGTTGACAGTGAATATGTAGCAGCGGTCGTCATGCTTGCGACTGTTGGCAACGCCCCCCGTATCAAGGAACTTCTCGATATCGCAAAAGAGACAAAGGAAGATGTTATAAAGTCAAAGGAGAAAAAATCGAATATGTTTGATGAAGGTATCGAACCATTATTTGAGTGAGGATCATGATGAAAAGGACCTGTAGAATCCTGTTAACAAGCCTGATTCTTATCTGTTGCATTCCCATCGTTTCTGCATATATGATCAACAATGTGAACGTCGACCCGTCAGGAAGCCTTACGCCCGGTCAGAGAGTATCCGTAACCTATGGAGTCGGTTTTCCTCTGGTAAGTGGCAAGACGTTCGAATCAGCAGATACCCTCGACATGTATACAGATCTTACAAATGCAAAATGGTCTATTATGAAAATCGAAACCTATGAAGGGATACCCCCTATCGAAACCCCGCTATTTAACCAGGGAGGGGCCCGGGCACAAGTGGGTGGCTGGATCCTAAGTTATCCCGATCGTGAATTATCTATACGGGTCACTCTTGATGGTGTGGCACCAGAAGTTGATAAGA
>CAZNIL010000002.1:83912-87450 GCA_964573085.1 uncultured Methanoregula sp. | reverse complement strand
TTCTCAGAGTCCTGCAGGCAGCCGGGGCGCATCCCGTCGCCGAGGCTGACGGTCACATCATGCTCTCCGAGGATCTCCAGCAGGTAATCGAACTCGGAGAAGAGCGGGTTCTCCTCGTCCCGCCGGGCCATCATGGCGCAGTGGAACACCCCGCCCCGGCTGACGACTCCCATCAGGCGCGGGTCGGCTCTCAGTGCAGCAAGCGCCTGCCGGTTCACACCGCAGTGGAGCGTGAGGAAGTCCACGCCCTGCCGGCAGTGTTCCCGTATGACATTAAAGAGCAGGTCAGAGTCGACATCCGCTGCACTGCCTGCCCGCCGTACCGCCTCGTACACCGGCACCGTCCCGACCGTGGTGTCAAGCCTGAGGATTTTCTTCCGTATCGCGACAAGGTCCCCGCCGGTGGAGAGGTCCATGATCGCATCGGCGCCGTTCTGTAAGGCTGCCCGGCCCTTTTTCTCTTCCAGCGCCGGGTCGCACCGGGTGCCCGAGGTGCCGATGTTCACGTTCACCTTGACCCGGCACCCTTCGCCGATCGCACAGAGCCCGTGCTTCCGCTCCGGGTTGGCCGGGATGACAATCCTTCCCGCCGCAATACCCCGCGCCAGCTGTGCGGGACCGATGCCCTCTGCCTGTGCCACCGCCTTCATTGCACCCGGCAGGCCATGGGAGCACCTGCGGACCAGCGAATCCATAAGAAACATCTGGTGGGAATCCTTATTATTGTGCATGCCAGTCCAGTGGATTGCCGGCGGAACGCTCTATGGAAACTCATATATTATCGGGGACGTGCTCATCGACGCGGGCGTGATGCCGATGGCAGTTGCGCCCTACAAGGATGCCATATCGACGGTGGTCCTCACCCACTGCCATTTCGATCACACTGCGCACGTCAAAGAGATCGCCCACATGTGCAGGGCAAAGGTCGCGATCCACAGACTGGATGCCGCGGGACTCCTCGACGATGCCCGGAGCCTCTCGATGCATTTTGGATCGCGCTCTCCGGCAATAGTTCCGGAGATTATTTTAAAAGAAGGGGACATGATCGGGGGCCTTCACGTCCTGCACACGCCCGGCCACACACCGGGGAGCATCTGCCTGTTTTCCGAACCGGAACAGTTCCTGATCAGCGGGGATACCGTGTTTACCGACGGCGGGTTCGGCCGGTATGATTTTATCGGGGGGAGCCGGGCAGAACTTGCACGGTCGATCGACCGGCTCTCGCTGCTTGATATCGAAGGGCTCTACCCGGGCCACGGGGTGCCGGTGGAGACCGGGGGGAGCGGGCATATCGAAGCTGCCCGGGAGATGTTGAAGAGCGGGTATGGATAAGGGGATTTACTGCCTCGTGCTCCGGAACCCGGCGTGCACCGTACGTGTCGGGGCATTGGGACCACGGGCATTTGCAGCCGGCTTCCATGTATATGTCGGTTCGGCGCAGGGCAGCGGCGGGCTGCAGCGGGTACGGCGCCATATTCTCCTTGCACAGGAACGGGACCGCCGCCCGAAATGGCATATCGATTACCTGCTCATAAACGATAACTTCGACCTTTGTTCTGTCATCTGCGCACGTACTGAACAAAAATTCGAATGCCGGCTTGCCGGTACCCTCCCGGGATCGCCTGTCCCGCGGTTCGGGTGCAGCGACTGTTCCTGCAGTTCGCACCTCTTTCATACGCACGACGAACCCCGTGATAAGATAAGGATCGCATTTGAGAAACTGGGACTCGTCCCTGCCATCAAAACACTCATTACTCCCCGCGCAAAGGGTACCATATGAAAGTGCTGGGAATATCCGGGAGCATGCGCAAGGATGGCAACACCGCAGACCTTGTCAACGTAATTCTCGAACGCTGCCAGGGTGAGGGTATCAAGACCGAATTCATCTCGCTTTCGGGAAAAAAGATCAACCCCTGTCTGGGTTGCGAAAAATGCAAAACAGAGAAATGGTGCGTCATTGAGAATGATGACTGGGACGCCATTGCAAAAAAGATGCTCGGGTGCGAAGTGCTCGTCATCGGGTCGCCGACCTATTACTTCGATGTCTGCGGGCACTTAAAAAACTTCATCGACCGCACCTATTGCCTCTACCATGACCGGAAGCTCGCGGGAAGGAAAGGCGTCGCCGTGGCAGTGCAGGCCCACAAGGGTGCAAGCCGGACGATCCAGACGCTTGAAGGGTTCTTAAACACGCATGAATTTTCATCGCTGGGTTCGGTCCAGGGGAGCGGGTACCATAAAGGCGACGTGCTCGCGGACAAGGAGGCAGTAAAGAACGCACAGAAGATCGGCGACAAAATTGTCCGCCTGGTCAGGCGCGATCGTCACTGACCGATCAGCACCCGTACTTTTTTCCCGTCATTTCAGAAATATCGATCCTGATGACACAGACGTTTTTTATTTCTTCATCCGAAAAATTAACCATTCCACCACTATGATGGCGTATGATGCAGTTCATCCCCTTCTTTTTCTCCCCAACGTCATCAACAATTGTGGCATTGCCAAAACCAATAACGCTCCTGTACCGCATTTCCCAGTTGCACGGACGCTCCGAGGGTATGGTACCGTCACACGTGTCAACCTCAAAGCAGCACCGGGGATTTTTCTGGAGCATGGCGATCTTTTTTCCTTTCTGGGCAGAATGGATCCAGATCGCACCTTTTTCGTAGCCAAAACAGACCGGGACCACGTAGGGCTCGCCACCATCTGCCAGTGCAATCCTGCATACCTGTGCCCCCGAAAGGACCGATTCCACTTCAGCCGGATCCGTGATTTCCCGTTCTTTTCTTCTCATACATGTCCTTGTCCAGTCTGACCCTGTTAACTCACCGGTGCCGTCCGGAACCCAGTCAGACCATTTCGTACAGTGTCGTCCTCCGCCTCAATATGTTCCACATCCGCTATGGTGCCGGTTGTAAAATGATGACCTGAGGGCGTATATACGGCACACTCATTTGATTTCGATGCGTTCTCCCGTCTGCATATAGTGCACGTTCTCTGCGATTTTGCATGCATGGTCGGCACACCGTTCGAGATACCGGGCCACCATGATGTAGTGCGTGCAGCGCGGGATATTCTTGGGGTCCTCCATCATGTAGGTGATCCCTTCGCGGAAGATGGAGTGCCGGAGTGCATCGATGGTATCATCACGTACGGAAAATTCTGAAATCTGTGTGATGTCTTCTGACTCGTACGCCCGGACCGCATCGTCTACCATCTCTATGACAAGGTCTGCCATGTGGGGGATGCTCATCAGGTTCGCGATATGGGGTTTATCCGAGATCTCCCTGACGATCTTTGCGATCACCTTGCCGTAACGCCCGATCCGCATTGACGCTGTTGCGACTTTTAATGTGCAGGCAATGACCCGCATGTCCTTTGCCATCGGCTGGTAGAGCGCAATCAGCTGGTAACAATTTTCTTCAATTTTCACTTCCATCCCGTGGATCTCTTCTTTTTTTGCTACGACCGATTCTGCAAGCTGCACGTCCTGCTGGACAAGCGCATCGACGGCTGTCCGGAGCATGTTCCGCCCGAA
>CAZNIL010000002.1:78040-83812 GCA_964573085.1 uncultured Methanoregula sp. | reverse complement strand
CAGAGGCGCTGCTGCTGCCCGCCGGAGAGGCCGAGCGCCGAATCATCAAGCCGGTCCTTCACCTCGTCCCAGAGCGCGGCATGGCGGAGACTCTGCTCAACAATCCTGTCAATCTCAGATTTATCTTTCACCCCATGGACCTGAGGCCCGTATGCGACGTTCTCGTAAACGGACTTCGGGAACGGGTTGGGTTTCTGGAATACCATGCCGACTCTTTTGCGGAGCATGACCACATCGGTCCCGGGTGCGTGGATGTTGTTGCTGCCAAGGGTAATCTCCCCGGTAATCGTGACATGGTCGATGAGGTCGTTTAACCGGTTGAAGCAGCGCAGCAGGGTCGACTTGCCGCAACCGGACGGGCCGATCAGCGCCGTTACCCTGTTCTTTGGAACATTCATGGTGATCGACTGGAGTGCATGGGTGTCATGGTACCAGAGGTTGAGTTCGTTTGATGAAATGATCGGTTCACAGGTCATATTAACCCCGCAGTTTTTTCTGGAAATGAGTCCTCACAAAGATCGCGACCGAGTAAATCCCGATCACGAGGAGCAGGAGTACGAGCGCAGTCCCGTACTTGTTGGTCGAAGAGCCCGGCACATTTGTGGCAAGGATGTAGAGGTGGTACGGCAGCGCCATCACCGGTTCAAAGACCGAGCTGGTGAGATATCTCTGGGAGAAGACAACCGCAGTGAACATGATCGGGGCCGTCTCTCCGGCAGCCCTGCCGATAGACAGGATTGTACCGGTGACGATACCGGGCACTGCCGGGGGAAGGACGACGCGATGGATTGTCTGCCAGCGGGTCGCTCCCAGCGCCAGACTCCCCTCCCGCAGTGATTGCGGGATGTTCTTCAACGACTCCTCGGTGGCGCGGATCATCGTGGGCAGGACCATGAGCGCGAGCGTCACCTGCCCCGCGATCAGCGAGACGCCGAAGTCCAGGAAATAGACGAGGAATGCTAAGCCAAAAAGTCCAAAGACGATCGACGGGGTGCCGTTCAATAAGTCAACCGCAGTGCGGATAAACCGGGTAACCCTGCTCTCTTTTGTATATTCGATGAGGTAGATTGCCGCACCCACGCCCAGCGGTATGGCAATGAGTATGGCGCCAATAACAAGGTAGAATGTCCCGACAATTGCCGGGAAGATCCCGCCGGAACGCCCGAGATCCTTGGGAGACTGGGTCAGAAATTCCCATGAAAGGGCAGGAAGGCCGTGGATGACAATGTCCTGGAGGAGGAGGACCAGGATGAGGAGGACGATGATCACCGATGTGATAATCAGGCCAAACGCCACCTTCTCCGCCTGTTTTGGACTGAGACGATCCCTGATGAAGTAGACCGCACCGAGACAGGCGAGGATGGGGACGGCCACATAGAAAGACAGGATGAGGAAGAGGGCAACAATGAAAAGAAAAAGTCCGCCCAGAATGAGCGGTCGCTTAATCCATGCCAACAAGGTCTGCAGGGCAATGCTTTTCCTGTGTGCCCCGCCCATATGGCGCTCGCGGAGGTTGTTTAAGATCATGACTGCGATGGAGTTTACGATCAGCGTTATGGCAAGGAGAATCACGGCAATGCCGAAGAGCGCCGCATAGTGATCGCTGCCCACCGCCACTTCTCCCATCTCGATACCAAGGGTTCCGGTGAGAGTCCTGACCGGGGAAAGGACATTCCAGATCGGGTCGGGGATGATCGCCGCATTCCCGGTCACCATCAGTACCGCCATGGTCTCCCCGATCGCCCGCCCGAACCCGAGGATGATCGCCGCGGTGATCCCTGAAAGGGCCCCGGGGACAATGACACGGCTGATGGTCTGCCAGCGTGTGGCGCCAATTGCGAGCGAGCCTTCCTTGTACTCCCGCGGCACCATGCTGATGGCATCCTCTGATATGCTGATGATGGTGGGAAGTGCCATGATGCCCAGCAGGATCGATCCTGCAAGCCACGTTTCACCGGTGGGAGTGTCGAATGTTGTACGTATCACATCGGTAAGAACAACCAGCCCGAAAAAACCATAGACAACCGAGGGTATTCCCGCAAGCAGTTCGATTGCCGGTTTGAGGATGTTTTTAGCCCGGAGCGGGGCGAGCTCGGAGATGTAGATCGCACACCCGATCGATAACGGGACTGCAAAGACCATTGCGCCGAGGGTGACCAGCACCGTCCCGACAATCAGGATAAGGATGCCGTATTCCGGCGGGTTACCCGTCGGGTACCAGGTCGTGCCGGTAAGGAACGGGATAATCCCGGTGTTCTCAAATACCGGGAGGCTGTCACGGAGAAGGAACAGCAGGATGAAGAAGACCGCGATGATTGCTGATAATGCGGTAAGGAACCAGATTGTCCTGATTGCTGTTTCCTTTCGTTCGCGGGAAATTGCCGCCGATTTCTGGGAGACGGCACTCCGGGCATCAGCTGAGATAAGATTTCCCGGTATCCCTCGTGGCATTTCCATACAAGAAAAAATGTTCCTTAAATTATCCGGGATCCAGTATCATATGAGGGATACGTACCCTTCTTCCCCGACAATCTTCTGTCCATCCGGGCTCAGGATGAAACCGATGTAGTCCTTTGCAAGCCCGGTGGGCTGGCCGTTGGTGAACATGAACAGTTCACGGTTGATCGGGTATGCCTTGGTGAGCACATTTTCCCTCGTCGGTGCGACTGCCTTGTCGGGATCGTTCCACCAGATAGGGAGGGCTTTAACGCTGCTGTCGACAAACCCGATGGAGACGTAGCCGATTGCGCCGGGCGTCTGGGCAATGGTTTGGGTGACTGCACCGTTGGAGTTCTTTTCGAGCATGGATTTTACCGGTGGAGCTCCTTTGAGGATTCCCGCGCCATCCTTGTCAAAGAACTCGCGGGTGCCCGATGCACTGTCACGGCCAACGACAACGATCTGGTTGTTGGTGCCGGGGACGTTGCCGCCAAAGACCTGCGACCACTTGGTAATCTTGCCCGTATAGATATCTGCAGCATTCTGGGCTGAAATCACCCTGATCTCATTTGCCGGGTTGACAATGATAGCTATCCCGTCTTTTGCGACAACGGTCTTGTAGAGTATCGGGTACTTGGTCTTCTCGGTAGCACTCAGCTCGCGGGAGGACATGCCGATGTCAACAGACTTTTCACCGATCTGCTGGACGCCGACGCCGGATCCTCCACCGGTTACCTGGATATCGGCATCCGGGTTAGTGGCAAGGTATGCTTCAGCAGCTTTCTGTGCAATAGGTAAGACCGTTGTCGAACCGCTGACCTTGAGCGTCCCTTTTTGACCGGAGGTTGCCGGAGCAGTCGTTCCCGAGGCCGCGGCAGCCTGTTGTGCCGCAGGTGATGAAACGGGCGCCTGTGATGGAGTGAGTACAGCAGTTGTCGGAACGGGGGGCACCGCACTGGTTTTCTTCGCACTATCAGTACAACCGGCCACCGCCATTGCTCCAACGAGCAGGATGACGAGGCCGAGTATCACGAAAAGACGGGGATGTGTTCGCTTGTTCATGGTGTTCTTTCATGAGATTACCAGCGGAAGATATACCCTTTTTCGACAGAGAATATAGGTATATATATTCGATATAGGTAAAGATAGAGTTATACAGGTTATCTGCTCTTAAGAGAGGTGGTTGTCGTGGATATCCGGAAAGTCCAGTTTACGGGCGGGTCATCGTACGTGATTACGCTGCCGAAGGAATGGATAGATGCCCAGAAGATCAAGAAGAACGATCCGCTCGGGATTGAATTCCAGACAGATGGGACGCTGCTCATAACAAAGACCATTGAACAGGAGCCCCTTCAGCGGAAATTGGAATTTTCTGTTGATGGAATTACAGAACCGTCATACCTGTTCCGGCTGCTGATCGGTGCGTATATCTCGGGCATCACCACGATCGTGATTACATCAAAAGAACGGTTACCACCGTTTGTCAGGGGGGTGGTCCGGAATTTCACCCAGATGACGATCGGGCAGGAAGTTGTCGAAGAGAACGATTCGATTATCACATTAAAAGACCTGCTCAACCCGTCAGAGATGCCGTTTGCAAACACCATCAAGCGGATGTATGTGATTGTGAAAGCGATGCACGAGGATGCGATCACGGCGATCAGAACAGGAAACCCGTTGCTTGCTGCTGACGTAACCGCCCGCGACAATGACGTGGATCGTCTCCACTGGCTCATCGCCCGGCAGGCACACATGATCCTGTCCAATGTCGCACTCTCAAAAAAGATGGGGATTACCCCGGGAACGGCGGTGCACTACTTCGTAATCAGCCGGATCATCGAGCGGATTGGCGATCATGCGGAACGGATTGTAGACAACGCACAGGCAATCCTGACAAAAGATCTCGATCCGGCAATCATCGAAAAGATCGCAAAGGCAAGCGAGCTTTCGGTCGGCATCTTCGACCGGAGCATTGTTTCGTTTTTCAATAACGATATGAAAAAGTCGCACAAGAACATCGAGTCCGTACAGGTGCTCGAATCCCTGTGCGGAGAGATCAACAATCTCGTGCTCCAGCAAGAGACTCCCGATGCCATCGCGCTCGGCTACATCACGGAGAGTCTCAGGAGAGTCGGGGAATATGCGGCGGATATCTCAGAGAATGTGATCAATTATCTTGTGGAAGAAAAACAATTTCAGAAGACGGGGAAATCTGCCGGATGATTCGAGAACGGGAAATTCCATCTCCTTTTATAAAAAAAGGTCAGGGTAACAACTCATAGAGCGTAGTGCGCCGGACAAGCTTCCTCCCGATATCCCCGGCAACCCTCCGCATCTCTTCCGGGTCAAGGTAATCGGTGTTGGTGGCGCCTGCCCCTTTCGAGATGCTCTCTTCAAACATCGTGCCGCCGAGATCGTTTGCACCGGCAAGCAGCCCGAGCTGTGCCAGCTTGATGCCTTCCTTCACCCACGAGACCTGGATATTCTTGAAGTTGTCCAGAAACAGGCGCGAGACCGCGACCATGAGCAGGTCTTCCCTGCCCGTTGCCCCTGCACAGGCCAGCCCTTTTTTGTAGAGCGGGGTATTCATGTGGATGAACGAGAGCGGGACAAATTCGGTAAAACCCCCGGTATCGTCCTGGATTTCGCGCAGGATTTCGAGGTGCCTGACCCGGTCAAGGTCAGTTTCACCGTGCCCGTACATGATGGTCGCAGTCGTGGGAATACCGAGGTTATGCGCCTCTTTGATGATCCGCACCCATTCTTTCGTGCTGACCTTCTGCGGGCAGATCTTCTTGCGCACTTTGTCGATAAGGATCTCTGCTGCCGTACCGCACATCGATCCCAGCCCGGCATCCTGCATCCGGACGAGGACGTCCTCGGTAGAGATCCTGCTCTTTTTTGCCGCATATGCGACCTCCATCGGGTTGCTCGCGTGGATGTGGACGCCCGGCGCCGCCTCGCGGATCCACCGGTACGTATCACAATAGGACTGCGCGGTAAAATCCGGATGAAGCCCGCTCACCGTGCATATCTCGGTGACGCCTCTCTTGTGTGCGAGCGTTGCTTTTTTTAAAATTGCCGCACGGTCATGAAAATAGATACCTTCATCACCGGGTTTTTTCGAGAACCCGCAGAACCCGCAGGCATTGACGCAGAGGTTGGTGACGTTGATGTTCTGGTTGCGGACATAGGTCACCGCATCGCCGGCCTTCTCCTGCCTCAAAGAGTCTGCAGCTGCTGCCACATCCCAGACATCCCGGCCATGGATCCCAAAGAGCAGGAGTGCTTCGCGTGAATTCAGGCGGTGACCTGCCGCGACATCCTCCAGAA
>CAZNIL010000002.1:0-77940 GCA_964573085.1 uncultured Methanoregula sp. | reverse complement strand
AGCAGGAGTGCTTCGCGTGAATTCAGGCGGTGACCTGCCGCGACATCCTCCAGAATTTCTTTGAACTTATCCATAAATCCTTCACATCCTGCTTTCCGCAGTATAGCGCACCCGGCACGATAAATCCAGCGCAATTACGTTCCATATCTTATTATTTCCGTACCGCTTACGTGTGCTGAGAGGTTGGTATGGAGCAGCATAAAGTCAAACTCGCAAAAAAAATGGCTGATGGTTTTGTCATCCCCCTTGGTCCGGCAAATCTTGTCGCTATCAGAACAGATGTCGGTATGGTGGGGTGCGGGGCATTTGACGTCGCGGCACTCGATTCGTTCAGTTATCCCGCAGCAAAGGTGAGGCCATCAGTCGGCCCGTCGATTGTCGATACTGATGATATCCTGAAAGGTATCGTCAAGGAAGCGAACCGCTCGGCGATGGGTCGCGGGATCAAGACCGGCATGACCGGTAAGCAGGCGCTGGAACTGCTCTGATTATTTTAAATAATACACCATGTTTGGGGTGTATTTTTATGCTTATTCTCATGCCCGGAACTCTTCAAGCTGATGGAGAAGGCTGATTGGGCCGCCATATCAGAATGGAAATGGTGATGAACCGGGGATTTCCCGTACCGGACTACCGGTAGACAACGAAATAGTCCGGGCCGGATCAGATAATTGTCTTTTTTTGTGATCGCAGAATGTCATCAAAGGGCGTATATACTAACAATCTGCACGCTGGTACAGTGAACACTCCCGTCATGGCAGGCGGAAGCGCATCACGATTGAGGCGGTCAGTGCATGCCTGCAGAACCGGTTCAGTCAATGATGAAAAAGCAGATACGACCTGCAGTCCTGGTCTTTGTACTGCTCACGGTTCTCGTGGGCCTCCTCTACCCTCTGGTCATCACCGGCATTGCGCAGGTTGCCTTCCCGGCCCAGGCAAACGGCAACCTCATTGTTCATGACGGGAAGGTTGTCGGTTCGGCGTTGATCGGGCAGCCATTCACATCCCCGGAATATTTCTGGGGCCGCCCGTCTGCCACACCACTTGTCCCATATAATGCAATGGGCTCATCCGGATCGAACCTCGGCCCCTCAAACCCCGCGCTTGCGGATGCGGTGAAAGCCCGTGCCGGGGCCCTGCAAGCGGCAGATCCGACGAATACCCAACCGATCCCGGTCGATCTCGTCACCGCATCGGGAAGCGGGCTTGATCCCGATATCTCAGTAGCTGCGGCATACTACCAAGTACCCCGCGTTGCCCGGGAGCGCAACCTGAGCGAGGAAGACGTACTGGCGCTCGTCAACCAGTATGCCGAACCCCGCCAGTTCTGGATCTTCGGTACGGCCCATATCAATGTCCTCAGGCTCAACCTCGCCCTTGACGACCTGAGTGCATCGCATATAATTCCGGAACCCCGGCAGCAGGCTGACCCCTTTTCCTCACCGGCATCCGGCAGGCAGATGGCGGACTGGGCAGTGCTCGCGCTCTTTTTTTCTGTCTTTGTGGTGACTGTCGTACCGCTTGGCAGGTTCATGTGGCGGGTGTTTACCGGGCAAAAAAACCTTCTTACGCCGGTCATTGACCCTCTCGAACGCTGGCTCCTCACTACATCGGGAGTGGAGGCAGGCGACGAGATGGACTGGAAGACATTCTCAGTCGCGATGATGGTCTTTTCTGCCATCTGTATCGTGTTTGTATTCCTGCTTCTGGAAGTGCAGCAGTTCCTCCCGCTCAACCCTGCCGGCGCCGGCCCTGTCCCGTGGGACCTCTCGCTCAACACCGCGGTCAGCTTTGCCACCAACACCAACTGGCAGGCATACGTCCCCGAGACTACGGTCAGTTACCTGACGCAGATGGCGGGGCTTGCCGTGCAGAATTTCATTTCTGCGGCAGTGGGAATGGCAGTCCTTGTCGGTCTCATCTACGGTCTCTCGCGGAAGTCTGCATCAACGATCGGGAACTTCTGGGTGCTGCTCATCAGGAGCGTCATGATTCTCCTTCCCATCAGCGTGGTCATCGCACTCATTCTCGTCTCGCAGGGGAGCGTCCAGACGTTCTCCGGCCCCGTCACCGTGCCGCTCCTCGATCCCGTGAAGGATGCCACCGGCGCACTCGTCACCACCCAGACAATCCCGCTCGGGCCCGCCGCGTCGCAGGTCGCGATCAAGGTGCTCGGCACAAACGGCGGCGGGTTCTTTTCTGCAAACTCAGCCCACCCGTTCGAGAACCCGTCACCGTTCTCCAATTTTGTAGAAGTCGTAGCGATCCTCCTTATCCCTTCGGCGCTCTGCTACGCGTTCGGAAAGATGGTCGGGGCAGGACGCAAGGGCATCAGCATCCTTCTTGCCATGACGATCATGTTCATCCCGCTTCTCGGGTTTGCCATCTGGGCGGAGCACGGTGGAAACCCTGCCTTTACCGTGATTGGGATCGACCAGAGCACGACCGGTATCCAGCCGGGCGGCAACATGGAGGGCAAGGAAGTGCGGTTCGGGATAATTCCATCCGCGCTCTTTGCGGTCACGACCACCGTAACGTCCTGCGGGGCGGTAAACTCGATGCACGACTCCTTCACCCCGCTCGGGGGCCTTGTGCCCCTGTTCAGCATGATGCTCGGGGAAGTCGTGTACGGGGGCGTCGGATCCGGCCTGTACGGGATGCTGGTCTTTGTCATCATCGCCATGTTCATCGCCGGCCTCATGGTCGGGCGTACCCCCGAATACCTTGGCAAGAAGATCGAGCCGTACGAGATGAAACTTGCCACTATTATCATCCTCATCCCCATCTTTCTCATTCTCATCGGGATGGCGGCAGCGGTTGCGACCGATGCAGGAAGAACAGCCGTCCTCAATCCGGGCCCCCACGGGTTTTCCGAGATCATGTACGCCTTTGCCTCCCCATCGCAAAACAATGGCAGCGCATTTGCCGGGCTGTCATCAAACAGCCTTTTCTATAATATTGCAACCGCCGTCTGCATGTTCATCGGGCGGTATGCAGTCGCCATCCTGACACTTGCACTGGCCGGGTCATTTGCTGCAAAGAAGATTATCCCGGTGAGCGGGGGCACGCTGCGCGACCACCGCCCGCTCTTCATCATATGGCTTATCTTTGTCGTGCTCATCATCGGGGCGCTCAGTTTCTTCCCGGTGCTTGCGCTCGGGCCCGTCGCCGAACACCTCATCCGGGTGGCAGGGAGTGTGGCCCATGTCTGACCTCAAACCGGTCCGGGACCCCCACGCCGTCCTGCCGACACTCTACCGCCGGGCGATTATCGACGCGGTATACAAGCTCGACCCGCGGCTCATGATCCGCAACCCCGTCATGTTTACTGTCGAGGTCGGCAGCGGGCTCACAACCCTGCTCTTCATCCAGTCGCTCCTTGGGGCCGGTGAGGCGCCGGCAGGGTTCATCGGGGCGATCGCCGCATGGCTCTGGTTCACGGTGCTCTTTGCCAACTTCGCCGAGGCTCTCGCAGAAGGACGGGGCAAGGCACAGGCAGAATCCCTGCGGAAGATGCGGCAGGACACGGTGGCAAAGAAGCTCTACCTCGGGTACGGGATCGTGAAAGGGAGAGAGCCGGCAGAGCCTGATTATACGATTGTCTCATCCTCGACGCTGCACAAGACCGATCTCTTCTATGTCAGGGCCGGCGATACCATCCCGGTTGACGGCGAGGTTGTGGAAGGCGTCGCGTCAGTCAACGAGAGTGCGATCACCGGCGAGAGCGCACCGGTCATCCGCGAATCCGGCGGCGACCGGAGCGCGGTTACCGGAGGCACGGTGATCCTTTCCGACTGGCTCATCGTCCGTGCGAGCGCGAACCCCGGGGAAGGCTTCCTCGACCACATGATCTGCCTGATTGAAGGTGCAAAGCGGCAGAAGACCCCCAACGAGATCGCGCTCAGTATCCTCCTCATCGGGCTGACTGCCGTCTTTGTTGTCGTATGCGGAACATTGTACGCCTTCTCACGGTACAGCGTGGAAACCGCGGGGTCCGGTACGCCGGTCACGATCACCGTGCTGGTCGCGCTCTTCGTCTGCCTCGCCCCGACAACAATTGGCGGGCTGCTCTCCGCCATCGGGATCGCAGGCATGGACCGGCTCATCCGCCGGAACGTTATCACGACGTCCGGGAAAGCCATCGAGGCTGCGGGGGACGTGGACGTCCTGCTGCTGGACAAGACGGGCACCATTACGCTCGGGAACCGTCAGGCGGTGGAGCTGATCCCGGTCGACGGGACAGAGATCATGGACCTCGCTGAGACGGCGCAGCTGGCATCCTTCTCAGACGAGACCCCGGAAGGGCGCAGTATCGTCGTATTGATGAAGGAGAAGTACGGGTTGCGAGGCAGGAGCGTCGGCGTATCAGAGTCTGCACCTGAGATGAAGTTCATCCCGTTCTCCAGCCATACGCGGATGAGCGGCGTCGACTATGGCGACGTGCATATCAGGAAAGGGGCAGCAGACGCGGTGTTTGCTCACATACAGAGATGCGATCAGTCATCCGTATCGGAGGATCTGAAACATACGGTCGACGCCATCGCGCAGGCGGGAGGGACACCGCTCGTCGTGACCCGGAACGGTGAGGCGCTCGGCGTCATCCACTTGAAAGACATCGTCAAGGGCGGGATCAAGGAACGGTTTTCCCAGCTGCGCAGGATGGGGATCAAGACCGTGATGATTACCGGCGACAACCGGCTCACCGCCGCGACAATCGCCGCCGAGGCCGGGGTTGACGATTTCCTTGCGGAAGCGACTCCCGAGAGCAAGCTTCGGTTGATCCGCGAATACCAAGCCGGCGGCCGGATGGTCGCCATGACCGGAGACGGGACAAACGATGCCCCTGCACTCGCGCAAGCTGATGTTGCTGTTGCCATGAACACCGGTACCCAGCCGGCCCGGGAGGCAGCGAATATGGTCGACCTCGACTCCAATCCCACGAAACTGATCGAGATCGTGGAGATCGGAAAGCAGCTCCTGATGACACGGGGGGCCCTGACCACGTTCTCGATCGCAAACGACGTGGCAAAGTACTTCGCCATCATCCCCGTTGCCTTCATGTCCACATACCCGGCACTCGTGGCGCTCAATATCATGGGCCTCCGGCACGGGATCCTTGCTGCCGTGATCTTCAACGCGCTCATTATCGTCGCTTTAATCCCGCTGGCGCTCGCCGGTATTGCCTACCGCCCTATGACGGCAGAAGAGGCTTTGCGGAAAAACATCATCATCTACGGCATTGGCGGGCTTATCGCCCCGTTCATCGGGATAAAGGTTATCGATATGCTGCTCGTACTCATGGGTGTATAGATTGTATGGTCGTCCCTGAACAGCGCCCCGATCCGGATGTACTCCTTGCCCGCGTGCAGGGCGAGGAGCGGCAGAAACGGCGGGGGAAGCTGAAGATATTCCTTGGCTACGTCGCGGGTGTAGGCAAGACATACGGCATGCTGCAAGCGGCGCACCTCCGCAAACAGGAGGGAATCGACGTGAAGATGGGGTACGTCGAGACCCATGGCAGGCCGGAGACGGATGAGTTGCTTGAAGGGCTGGATGCGATCCCGCAAAAGACGGTGGAATACCGTAACGTACATCTTGCCGAGATGGATATTGATGCGATTCTCTCCACCAGACCGCAGCTCGTTCTTGTCGATGAACTTGCCCACACCAACGCGCCGGGGTCACGCCACCCGAAGCGGTACCAGGACGTCGAGGAGATCCTCGATGCAGGGATCGACGTCTATACCACGCTCAACATCCAGCACCTTGAGAGCCTTAATGACGTTGTGGCGCAGATCACCGGTGTCACCGTCAAAGAGACCATCCCGGACCGGGTGATCGACGAAGCGTCCGAGATCGAACTGGTCGACCTCCCGCCGCAGGAACTCCTCCAGAGGTTAAAAGAGGGGAAGGTATATGTCCCCGAACTTGCCGCTCAGGCCATCGACAAATTCTTCAACGAGGGGAACCTGTATGCCCTGCGGGAACTCACGCTCCGCCGGGCTGCCGAACGGATCGACGAACAGATGCTCGCGTACATGCAGATCCGTGCGATCTCCGGGCCATGGGCGGCAAAGGAAAACCTCCTTGTCTGCATCGGCCCGAGCCCGCTCTCGGAACGGCTGGTGAGGGTTGCACGGCGGCAGGCGGACCGCATGAATGCCCGCTGGACAGCGATCTATGTCGAGACGCCGTCGCACCGCGGGCTCAAGAATGAGGCAAAGGAGCAGGTCTGGCGATCCATCCAGCTGGCAGAAAAGCTGGGGGCAAAAACGGTTACGGTCTTCGGGCTTAATGTTGCTGACACGACAATCGGGTATGCCCGGAAACATAATATAACACGGATCATTATCGGGAAAACCCTGCGCCCGCGGTGGCAGGAGTTTGTGTTCGGCTCTGTTGTCGACCAGCTGATCCATAACAGCGGCACGATCGATGTCCATGTCATCAGCAGCAGTGACACCCCTCCAAAGAAAATTGTTGAACTGGAGACGCTCCTTCCCGCAGCACCTCCTCACGGGTTCATCAACAGCTTCGCGCTCATCGCCATGGTTACGGTCATCGGGTTGCTGGTCAAATCGATCATCTCCCCGGCGAACCTGATGATGCTGTATGTCCTTGCCGTCGTTGCTGCCGCGTACCGGTGGGGGATGCGCCCGGCAATTTTTACTGCGGTGATCGGGATACTGGCCTTTGACTTTGTTTTTATTCCCCCGTTTTTCACGTTCAGGGTAAGCGATATCGAGTATTTCATCACCTTAACCGGAATGATCGGCGTTGGTGCGCTGGTCAGCCTGCTTGTTGCAAGGGTGCGCGAACATGCCCTTGCCGCTCAGGCCCGCGAGAACGAGACGAGTACATTGTACGCACTTTCCCAGGATCTCGCGACTGCAGTGGATACCGGCTCAATCATCGCTGTCGTTGGAAAGCACATCAGCGAGATCTTCGGGTGGGAGAGTACATTCCTCCTCCCGGATGAAACCGGGACCGTTGTCCACCCTTCAGGTTTCGGGATCAGCCTTGAGGCTGATGATATTGCGGTAGCGACCTGGGCATACAAACACGGGGCGGTCGCAGGCTATGATACCGATACGCTGCACGGGTCACGGCTCAGGTACATCCCGGTCCGGACATCGCAGGGGATCCTGGGGATCATGGGGGTGAAACCTGCTGAAGTGGATGGCATCATTACACCCGAACAGTCACGTATCCTCACGGCATTTGCCAACCAGGCGGCACTTGCGCTTGAACGGGTGAACCTGTCAGGGACTGCCGTGAAACACGTGCCGTGAGTACCCTGCCGGTCATCGCCGTTTCTTTCCGGCCTTCTTCTGCGGTTTCTCCGGCCCGTTCTCTTTTCGCCGCAGGTACAGTTCATGGATCACCATGATGGCAACGATCACGATGATCACTTCAAAAATATGGAGCGGAAGCAACCCGACAAGCGGGATTGCGAAGAGTGCTTTCCCGATGACCCACTCCTCCTTTACGGGCTCAAGCGTCCCGAGCCCTGCAATGGTGCTCCCCTGGTCGCTTGCGATATTATTGTCCCCCTTCGTAATATACCCGGCATGCACTGACGGTTCACCCTGCGCCCACACATACCCGGCACCGGGTAGTATGAGATCGGCGGGCAGGACGTATCGCCCGCCAGAAGTCTGGATGTAGAGGTCCTTTTTTCCAAGAACAATTTTTTCGGTTGCATTGAGGGTGCCGGTATACAGGACGGTATACCCGTCAATGGTCAGGGTACTGGCGCTCATCGGGAGATACTCGGGAGGGGTATGCTGCCCCCGGTAAGGATTGATATACGTGGGAACCGGCTCGCCGGCGCCTGCCTGTGTCATTGCACGGTGGATGATCGCATGAACTCCCGACGAGATAAATGGGATGGGCACAACAGGATTTTGTGCGCCGTTCGGCTGGTAGATGATCACATCGCCGTAATCACCAAACCGTGTCGTATTGGTGCTCCTGCCATCATCCCAGGTCCGGAATTCCCCGTACCGGTCCTTCTGCACGACAACGACCAGATCGCCCACGTTCATGTGGGGCACCATGCTCTCGGATTCGATAGTGACGACTGCCGGCCACGTCCCGCAGATAAGGTACAGCGCGAGCGCGATCCCCCCGACAACAGCAACGAGCCACAGGATGTCCCGGGCAAGCGAGACGGCCCAGTGCCCGCTCGTCCGGAACTGCACGATACGTGCCCGAATGCCCGTTTGCTCTTTCTCCTCTGCCATTCTCCTGCATTTTGTTTGATGTGACGGTTAATATACCGCACCGTTCCGTTGACCAGGGCGTGTAATCGCAAGGGCGGTGCGGATATGCCGGGGGCAAAATCGGGAAACCACAGGTTCTGTTTCAGGGACAGGGCAAAATTTTTTGTTAAACCACAAAAAACAGCCGGATGCCCCGGCGTAAAATGATCGTTGCGATATGCTATATCCATTAGGCCGGCAATACATTATTCATGCTCGATGCGCAGCAGATCGCGCTCCGGTTCCTTGAGGCAAAACACCAGGTGCACCCCGATGTCGTGCGGTACATCCAGGAGCAGGATAACATGGATCTTGTCGGGCAGATCATTGCGCAGGCCCCGCCGGGCACCGTTGTTGTCACGTCAAAATGTATCCCCGGCATAAACACGCTACGCGACGGGACCCGCTTTCTCACAACCCCGGCGGTCGATGTTGTCAGCGGGAGTGCAGGCACATCCGGTGGCGTCAACGGGACCGCCGACTTCCTCCACTATTTCCGGGACCGGTACCAGCGGCTGGGCGGCATGATCCGGAGCCGTACCGGGGCAATGCCAATCGAGGGGCTTATCCGCTCCACCCGGTACCGGCAGGAAGAATGCACGGTCATCGGCATGATTGTCGAGGTCAAGAGCACCAAGAACGGTCACCGCATTGCCGAGCTCGAAGACCCCACCGGCACTATCCCTGTGCTCTTCAGGAAAGACCGTCCGGTATTTTCCGATGCGGAACGGATCATCCCTGACGAGACCATCGGTGTCCGCGGTAAACTGTCGCACGACGGGAAACTCTTCTTTGGCGAACAGCTCTTCCGCCCCGACATCCGCATCGACAATACCCCGTTTACAAGCGATACACCCGGATGTGCGGTGCTGATCTCGGATACGCACGTGGGCAGCAACACGTTTCTTGAGAAGGAATGGAACCGGTTTGCTGACTGGCTGCAGGATGACCCCCCGGGATACCTGCTGATCGCCGGCGACCTTGTCGATGGTATCGGGGTGTTTCCCGGCCAGGAGCAGGAACTGGAGATCAAGAACATCTACGAGCAGTACGACCGGTTTGCCGGCATGCTCCGTGACCTTCCCTCACGGATGCAGATCATCGTTGCCCCGGGAAATCATGACGTGGTGCGGGGAGCGGAGCCCCAGCCTGTGATCCCGGAGCAGTTTTGTAAAAGATTTCCCGATAACTGTATCCTTGTCGAGAACCCGGCACTGGTCAACCTGCAGGGTGTCCGGATACTGATGTACCACGGGCGGTCGATCGATGATATGATCGGGCTGATCCCCGGTGCCAGTTATGAGAAGAGCGGAAAGATGATGGAGGAGATGCTCCAGCGCCGGCACCTTGCCCCGGCATACGGCAGGAAAACCCCTATTGCCACTGGCAGGCAGGACAGGATGATCATCGATCCGGTCCCCGAGATCCTCCACACCGGTCACGTCCATATCCGGGGGATTACGACCTATCGCGGGGTGCTGGGCATCAATGCCGGCACATGGCAGTCCCAGACCGTGTTCCAGAAACAGATGAACGTCAACCCAACGCCGGCGCAGGCCGTTGCTGTCGATCTCCAGACGCTCGTGCCTGAAACTTTTACCTTTTTATAAGATGGGAAAAAAGTAGTTTGTCCTTATTTTTTAAGGAAACACTCCATTAATGGAGTATTTTGTATGAAGCGCGTACATCCCGTGCCCGCAAGCGCATGGAGTCATGCACCGCTGTCACATCAAGACCACCCCCATAAATGATAAAAAGTGAAACAAAAGTGGATCGGTATCCCCTGGCAGTTCTGCCCGGTCTGTAAAATGATGCTGATGGATTAATTCCGTTGGGTCTTCCCACTTACAAAGGAATAAAATATATCAGTGGTTGAGCAAGTAAAAAATAAAGAATACAAAAGACCCCGAAAGCAATAATTATAACAATTACAATTTGCTCCCATAAGGGCAATTCCGCAAAAATACCAAAGATACGACCGCCATGCCGTGCCATACCTAACAATATTTCACGGTATAATTATCGCTTGCGATTTTGACTTATGGCCATTTTTCCCATGCACCGCTGCCATGTGAAGCTGATAAAGGATGTGCACGCCTCATACAAAATACTCCAAAACTTATGCATTTTGGAATATTTCTTTAAAAAAATTCCAGACGACCCATGCGAGACAGTCCCGTGTCGGTCCTTTCAGGTCCAACTGAATGCCAAAAGATGGATATGGGGGTGGTTCCGTTCGCAGTCCCCACGTCTTAATTACCCGCCGCGATAGTATTTATCCACAACCCTGCAATACTAGGGAAAAGATTACCGCGTGGGGGAGTCGTCCTGGATAACGTGTTGATTATCGGTCACAAACAGCCGGATACAGACTGCATCGCGAGTGTGATCGGGTACGCGGCATTTAAAAACCATACAGAGCCGGGCAAGTTTCTTGCCGCCCGCTGCGGCGAACTGAACAGCGAGACGTGTTTCGCGCTCGAGACATTCGGCATGAAACCCCCGGCGTTTGTCGAAAGCGTGGAACCCCGTGTTTCCGATCTTGTAATTGCGCGGATCAGCGTAACACAGGATGTCCCCGCTGTCGATGTTGCCGCACTCATGGACACGCATAACATCCGGAACGTGCCGGTCACCGATGAGCAGGGAAAACTTGTCGGCGTGATAGGTGAACACGGGCTCGCCCGTGCATACGTCCACCGTCTGAAGATCGGAGAGCTTGCCATCTCGCCGCTCCCCCTCGACACCCTCGCCCGGATCCTCTCTGCCCGTGTGGTAGTGAGGGGGACGGAAACACTTGGGGGCAGGGTCATCATTGCACTTGACGCCCCTGAGATTGCCAGAAAGAAACTGACGGAAAAAGATATCGCGGTGGCTGGCGACAACGAACCGGTGCAGCTCGCACTGATAGCAGCCGGCATTGCCGGGCTTATCATCGTGGACAAAGCACCGGTGGGAGAGCGGGTGATCCGCGAGGCACAGGCGCAGGAAGTCCCGCTTCTCGCCACAGACCTCGATGCATTTGGAGTCGGGACGATGATCAACCTCTCGCTCCCTGCCCGCATGGTAATGGAGACCGACATCCCCCGGCTTTCACTTTCCGATACTATCGCGCAGGCAAAACAGACCGTGTACAGTTCCAAGTTCCGTTCCGCGTGCATCGTGGAGAAGGACGGGACCCTCCGCGGCATCGTGACAAGGACATCACTCCTTTCCGATGTGCACAAACCGGTCATCCTCCTCGACCACAATGAGTTCACACAGGCCGTGGATGGGATCGATGACGCAGAGATCCTCGAGATTATCGACCATCACCGGCTCGGCGCCATGTCAACGTTAAAACCGGTGAAGTTTCTGAATTATCCTGTCGGCGCTACGTCAACCATCATCACGGAAAAATACCGGGAGGCGGGCATCACCCCCCCGGCTCCAATCGCGGGTATTCTCCTTGCCGGCATCCTGTCAGACACGCTCGTTTTAAGGATGTCCACAACAACCCTCAAAGACCGTGAGGCAGTCGCATATCTCGCACCCATCGCCGGCATCGACCCGGTCGCGTTTGGGACGAAACTGCTGGGAAAGGGGATGAACCTTGATGGCACCACGATTGAGGAACTCCTGATGCGGGACACGAAACGGTACGAACTCTTTAAAAAGAAGATAATCATCGCGCAGGTGATGGTCCCATCATTTGAGTTCCCGCGGGCGCACGCAGATGAGATCCGTCTGGAGCTTGGCAGGCTGCGCGTGCAGCAGGGAGTGGACTTCTATCTGGGAATGTTCACGAGTGTCATGGAGAACGGGAGCGAACTCTTCGCTGCTGCTGAGGGTCCCCTCCTGTCGAAACTGGAACTCCGTGACCAGCCGATCCAGCTCGGGAACATGATGTCGCGAAAAAAGGACCTCCTTCCCTGGTTTGGGGAGAGACTCCGCCAGATCTGATGGCTGGCCGGGTTTCAGCCGACCGGCACGGCAATCCGGATCCAGGAATCCTCGGGCGGGATTTCCTCACGCTCCACCACCATCCTCGTGTTAACCGGGAGTTGTGCCGGACTTCAACCCCAAGGTTCATGTTGTCCTGTGATCCTGTTTCTGTATGGATTTTCCGATGATTTTCGATATTATCCATATCTGTGCTGATATTCTCGGGTGTGCCGGGGCAGTACTGATCATCTACGGGGGTTTCCGGGCGATAATCAGGGTCCTCCTCCTTGAATTTTCAAAGCCGGTGTTCTCCTATGACCAGACCCGGCGGGATTTGACTGATAAAATTGTTTTCGGGCTGGAATTTCTCATAGCAAGTGATATCCTTTCCACCCTGCTCTCCCCGACCCAGCAGGATCTCATCAACCTTGCCGTTGTCGTGGTGATAAGGACGGTCCTTGGTTATTTCCTCTCAAAAGAGACGGCGGAATTCAAACTCCAGTAATGATATACCTGCATTCTTTTTTTATTCCCCCGGCCCTTCACTCCTCTTTTCTCCAGCGGCAATATTCCGCCAGCTCCCGTACTCCGGTGTCGCTTCCTTCATATCCTCCCAGAGCCACACCATCCGGTCGAGGAACCAGAGCTTGCTTACGTAGACAACCGCGGCGCCGGAGAGGGTTGGCCACAGGCTGAATTCGAGGACGCCCCAGATCACGAGGAGCATTCCGATCCCGCCAATTGCCGAGAGGACATTCGGGACTGTCTGGTGGCGCACCGGCACGGGCACGATGTCGCGGTTCAGCCAGACCCGTTCTCCCAGCACGCATTCCGAGGCCCAGTGATCGAGCGTGGCAGGAGCCTTAAAAAGACGGGGGTTAAGCCACATCCAGAGGAGAGCAAGGCTGACCGGAACGACCGCCCACCACCCGAGCCAGAGACGGCTCCAGAACGCAATGATGAGAGCCGGAAGCACGGTGTTGCGCAGGAATACACTCCACGGGTTGGCGTGGCGCATCCACGCGTCGTCGTCCAGCCGGAAGAACCCTGCAATCGTCTGCTCGACCGTCATACCGGTAATTATCCGGTTATTACGATTTGGTTGTTCCGGTTGGGGGAATGCCATCAAAAAGGGTGGGGATTACTGGCACCGGATGTTATCGCGGATACGCCAGACCCTGGCTGCATGGAAGAATCCTGCACAGTCCCGGTTATTGTGCGTCGGGGACTCACGGAGCGCCCCCTCTTCCCCACGCAGCTTTTTTGTTCCGACAGACATACGGTAGTTCATGCGAATGCCGATCCCGGTCTCCCGCATCCTTCCCGGTGAGATCGCGTTCACCCCGCCGGTCATCTCGCTGCTCTTTGCCAATCTTGTCACTATCGTACTTGCCATCGTCCAGCACTGGGACCTTGCCACCGTGATGTTCATCTACTGGGCGCAGAGCATCATCATCGGCATCTTCACGGTCATCTCGCTCCTAGGTGCCGATACCGCAGTCCTTGCAGAAAACATGGAGAAATCCATGAGAGAGAAGGGTGGATCGGGAACAGTCAGCACCCGTTTTGTCCGGGCTTACATGTGCCTCCTTGCCGGTTTCTTCGCCCTCCATTACGGCCTCTTCCACTGGGGGTATTACGGCTTTATCGTGGAGTCCGGGCTCTTTGGCCCCGTGAATTTCCCGGACCCCAACATCTGGTTCTCCTGCGCCCTCTTCTTTGCCAACCACCTCTACTCGCACATCCAGTACCGGCATGAGGGGCCGAAGGGAGTGGATTTTGTCAACGAGGAGTTCTTCCGGCCGTACCAGCGGATCATCCCGATGCACCTCACCATCATCTTTGGCAGCATCATCGTGCTGGTCCTGCAGTTCGTCGGCATCGATGCAACCATGCCGGTCCTCGTGCTCTTCCTCCTCCTCAAGACACGGTCCGATATTTTTGCCCATCTCGCCAAGCATGCGCAACAGGAGCACCCGGACGAACCTGTCCAGTATATCGGATAACCAAAAAATGCAATGGTGGGAGGACAATACCACGAAAGTAAATAACCACAATCCGAGTACATGATACTGAGGTAACCAACAATGGCAACCGATCCCGTCTGTCTGGCAATCGTCGATGAAGACGATGCGAAATTCACCAGCACCCACAGGGAGCAGAAATATTATTTCTGCTGCAACTGGTGCAAGAAGCAGTTCGAGGATAACCCGAAGCGGTACACAAGACTTGCTTGTGATATGAATGTTGACCTGAAATCGTGCGAATAAACCGGCAGATAACCAGTCCCCTCACCGGGATCAAAAGGAGGGGAAACTCAAGGGATCTGCTCGAGCATCATTACCGGTAAGAACTAAAAAATCAGGAAAATTTTGCTTTTTTTGCCTCCCGTTCGCGAAGCTCGTTCCTCCGTATCTTCCCCGAATGGGTCTTGGGAAGGGAACCGACAAATTCTATCGCCCGCGGGTACTTGTACGGGGCGGTCGCCTTCTTGACATGCTCCTGCAGGCCGGTCACGAGCTGGCCGGATGGCAAAAAGCCGGGCTTTAGCACAACGAAGGCTTTTACAATCAGTCCCCGGATCGGGTCCGGGGATCCCACCACTGCCGCCTCTGCAACCGCCGGATGCTCCAGCAAAGCGCTCTCGACTTCGAACGGCCCGATGCGGTACCCCGATGCCTTGATGACATCGTCATCCCTGCCGATGAACCAGAAATTGCCCTCCTCATCCATAGCAGCCTTGTCATCCGTGTAGTACCAGCCATTTACAAAGGACTTCCTGTTCGCCGGTTCGTTTTCGAGATAACCGGTAAACAGACCGACCGGCCGTCGTTCAAGCGAGATCGCGATCCTTCCTTCGCGGTTAACCCCCACATGCCTGCCGTCCTTGTCGTGGAGCTCGATGTGCCAGCCCGGGGCCGGTCTTCCCATGGATCCGGGCGGGCATTCGCGGCCCGGGAATGCACCGATGCAGAGCACGGTCTCCGTCTGGCCGTATCCCTCGTAGATTAAAAGACCGGTCTTCTCTTTCCAGATCCGGATTACCTCGGGGTTTAAAGGCTCGCCCGCACTCACGCAGTGGCGGAGCCTTGAGAGGTCATAGCCGGACAGGTCAAGAAGTATCAGCATCCGGTAGATGGTGGGCGGGCAGCAGAAGGTCGTAACCGCGTACTTCTCAAGGAGCGGCGGTATCTCCGACGGATCGAATTTTCCCCGGATATCATACACAAAAACCGCCGCCCCTGCGATCCACTGGCCGAACAGGTTCCCCCACGCGCTCTTTGCCCAGCCGGTATCGGAGATCGTGAAGTGGAGATCGGAAGGCCGCAGGTCCTGCCAGAGCTGTGCCGTAACGATATGGCCAAGCGGGTAGCTGTGGTCGTGGAGCACCATCTTCGGGTTACCCGTAGTGCCGGAGGTGAAGAAGATCACGAGTGGATCTGAGGATTTCGTCATCACCCTGACCGGGGGGTCCCATGCCACCTCCGGGTGCGATGTACGGGACGCAAGGTTATGGGGATAGCTGATCCAGCCCGGCAGCTCCCCGTCGACAAGCATGCATCGTTCAGCGGAAGGGCCCTCTTTGTGCGCCTCCTCTATTTTGCGTGCATTCTCCATGTCGGTGATTGCCAGCGCAAATCCACCGGTTTTAAACCGGTACATAAGGTCGTGCGGGGTCAGCATGGTGGGCGCAGGGGTGTAGACCGCGCCGAGTTTGATGAGGGCGACAATAAGGATCCACCATTCCGGGATCCTCGGCAGCATAATGAACACCCGGTCGCCTTTCGAGATCCCGCACGTGTGCAGGACCTGTACCACCCGGTCGGATTCGGTCTTCATATCCCGGAACGTATACCTCTTTTCGTGCCCCTGCTGGTCTACCCAGAGCAGGGCAGGCTTATCAGGTTCTTTTTCTGCCCAATTATCGACCACATCGTACCCGAAGTTAAAGTACTCAGGAACATGTACGGAAAAGTCGCTGTACCGGTCCTTTGGCTTTGAATCGGGGGTGGTATCCGGAGATCCGGCGGGCATACATTGCCGTACTGAGGCCCGGATATACTTGAATGTTGCAGTAAGCAGGGGGACGCAACCGGGATGTTAATCCTGTAATAAAGGAACCGCAAAAAAATTATTATTCAGATAAACAGCGGCGCGAAGACCACCGATACGATCGCCATCAGTTTTATCAGGATGTTGAGCGCCGGGCCTGCGGTGTCCTTGAACGGGTCGCCGACCGTATCACCGGTGACTGCCGCCTTATGGGCAGGCGAGCCCTTTCCGCCGAGGTGGCCCTGTTCGATGTATTTCTTCGTGTTGTCCCATGCACCGCCGGTATTTGCCATCATGACGGCTACGATAAAGCCGCTTGCGATTGCACCGACAAGGAGCCCGGCAAGCGCAGCAGTCCCGAGAAGGAGCCCGCAGGCAACCGGTGCTATGATTGCGATAAGCCCCGGGATCACCATCTGTCTGAGAGCGGCGTTCGTAGAGATCGTGATGCATGCTTCATAGTCCGGTTCCGCCGTGCCTTCCATGAGCCCGGGGATCTCCTTGAACTGCCTGCGCACCTCCTGGACGATGTCGCCCGCTGCCTTGCCGACAGCAGTCAAGGCAAACGAGCAGAAGAGGAAGGGGAGCATTGCGCCGATCAGGACCCCGACAAAGACTATCGGCCTGAGGAGGTCGACAAGCGGGAGGCCGACTGCCTGTGTGTACGCGATGACGAGCCCGAGTGCGGTAAGGGCGGCTCCGCCAATCGCAAAACCCTTGCCGATCGCCGCGGTCGTGTTGCCGACGGAGTCAAGCGTGTCGGTGATCTCACGCACACCCTTTTCCTGATGTGACATCTCGGCAATACCCCCGGCATTGTCCGCTACCGGACCGTAGGCGTCAACGGAGAGTGTGATACCCAGCGTGGCGAGCATCCCGACGCCGGCAATTGCAACCCCGTACAGCCCCGCCTGTTGTGCGGCGATGAGAATTGCACCTGCAACAATAAGTACAGGAAATACCGTGCTCTCAAATCCAACGGCAAGACCGGTGATGATACCGGTTGCTGCCCCGGTCTCCGTGGATTTTACAATCCGCTGGGTCGGCGGGCGTTCATAGGACGTGTAGTACTCGGTCACAAGCCCGATTAAAAACCCCCCGACCAGTCCTGCAACGGTGGCGATAAATACCCCGATATACAGCGGCCCGAGGAGCGTGCCGACCAGGAAATACGTGGCAACCGCGGTGATGATCAGGCTGGCAAACGTGCCGGCGTTGAAGGCCTTGTGGATCGCGCTGCTCTCGTTTTTGGAACTCCTGACAAAGAACGAACCGATCACGGACGCAATAATTCCCAGCGCCGCAACCAGCAGTGGTAAGAGAACGAGGTTCATGACAACGGCTGCGTCCGGAGCGACATTAATTGCGGAGCCGAGCGTCAGGTGGATGGAATCCATCAGGCCGGCAGCATTGGATGAAGCAATCATAACCGCAACAGAACCGCCGATCAGCATGGTTGCAATAATGGATCCGCAATAGGACTCATACAGGTCGGCACCCATGCCTGCGATGTCCCCTACATTATCCCCGACATTGTCGGCAATGACTGCAGGGTTGCGAGGGTCATCCTCCGGGATCCCCGCCTCGACCTTTCCGACAAGGTCGGCACCGACATCAGCGGCTTTCGTGAAAATCCCGCCGCCGACACGGGCGAAGAGAGCAATCGAACTTGCGCCAAGGGAGAACCCTGAAAGGATATTGATCACTTCATAAATACCGACAGTCGTGAAGGTATCAACGACAAAAAAGACAACCGACAGGCCAAGCAGCCCGAGCCCGACAACGGTCAGCCCCATGACCATGCCGCTGGAGAACGAGACGCGGAATGCGGCGGCCATTCCTGTTTTTGCAGCATTGGTTGTGCGGACATTTGCCATGGTCGCCGCAGTCATGCCGATATACCCGGCTGTTGCCGAAAGGGCTGCGCCAACGATAAAACACCCGGCAGTCAGGGGGTTAATCGCGATGGCGAGGATAACCGCCATGACCACAACAAAGATCGATATGGCAGTATACTGGCGTTTCAGATACACCATTGCTCCCTTGTGTATCGCTGCTGCAATCTTCTGCATCAGTTCGGTACCGGTACCTTCTTTTTTCATGTTGAAAAAAGAAAAAGCTGCAAAAAGCAACCCGATGATGGCACAAATAGGTGCTATAATCAACAAATCCATTTTTCTCAGGCCCTCCAGTTGAAATAGTGCATAATGCCCGACAATTTTACATCAATAATTTGCCACCCGGCCTTAAAAATCAGTCGCAGGATGCTGCATGGAGAAGATGTTGAAAACCGGAGGCAAATCAAACATGGTGCAATGCCCCCCGGACGTCGCAATTTCATCCATACCCGATGCCCCGTTGCCAGGGATTGTCCGGCAATCGTCATCAGGGGATGCAACCGGCCGGCATTCTTCCATCCGGATTTTAACCGGCCCGGGCCCACAAAGACCGCATTTGCATGGGCATATTTTTTCAGGTTTGTATACAATCAGACCTTTTTTTCCGGCAATAGTTGACGAATTCTCTCAATTCTTTTATTTTTTTATGGTTTTGATAAAACAAACACGTTTTTTTAGATTGAACATCATAAATCATTAAGAATTATGGTGGCGCTATGGTATTCCTGAACGATTCTTACGACGGCATTATCATAAGATCAGCTGAACGGTTCCGGCTTTGTACGAGTGCGACTATTTTTTCTGAACAACGAAGAGGACAGCAGTAAGGTGTTTGTGTGTGATCGCGTTTCTTGTAACTGCGGGTATGGCATTTCTCCTGTACCTTATATTGACTGCCGGCTCGGGCAGCATCGGGTTATGGTCGTTCTCTGAACTTGTCATGGGTGTTCTGCTCGCACTCGTTACCGGTCTTGTTGCCCGGAAGTTCCTGTGCAGGTCTGAGAGTTTCCGGCTCCTTTCCCCCTTCCGGTTATTGCTTCTGCTGGTCTATGTGCCAGGTCCGTTCTTTGTGGAGCTTATAAAAGCCAATTTTGATGTCGCATACCGGGTTATCACGATGAAGATCCGGCCGGGGATCATCAGGGTCCATTCCGGGATGAAGACCGATCTCGGCATCTTCATGCTGGCAAATTCGATCACGCTGACCCCGGGCACCCTCTCTGTCGGGATTGACGAAGAGACAAACGATCTTTTCATCCACAATATCAATATCGCTGAGGGGGACGAGAAGAGAGAGGCAATTGAAAGCACCGAGCTCTTCGGGATTGCTAAACTTTCCGTATGGATACGGAGGATTGCCGAATGATCGATGCCTGGATCCTCGTAGTGTTCTGGCTGACTGTTCTCATGGTATTTGCAGCCGTCAGGCTGGTGCTCGGGCCAACGGCCCCCGACCGTGTCATAGCGCTCGATACGGTGAACACGCTCGTCATTGCGTCAATGATCCTGCTGGGAGTGGTGTTCGGTGAGATCATCTTTGTCGACGTTGCGATCGTGTACGGGCTGCTCTCGTTCGTGAGCACCCTGTATATTGCAAAGTATATCGGGGGGGAACTCTGACATGACTGTCGTTGAAATAATTATATACGCCTGCCTCGTCATCGGGGTGGTCTTCAACACGCTCGGGGTGATCGGGCTCCTGAGGTTCCCCGACCTGTATACCCGTATGCATGCGACAACGAAAGCAACGACGTTCGGCTCGATCTTCACATCGCTTGCAGTAATCGTGTACGGACTGTCGATGTTTTTCTCACAGACCGACAGCCAGTACCTCACCCTTGCCATCCATGCATTCCTGGCGGCAGCGTGCCTTGCATTCACGAATGCTGTCAGCGCCCATGCGATTGCGCGTGCCGCCCACAGGAGCGGGATTATGCCGGCACCTGCAGTCGTCGACCGGCTCGCGGAGACAAAACTATGATCGAACAAATTCCCCAGATCCTGGTACTGCTCGGGCTGATTGCCTCGGCAATCCTGACCTTTTATTTTAAGGACCTGCTGGCAGCAATCCTTGCCGCGGGTCTTTTCAGTTTCCTGATATCGCTGGAATTCTATATCCTGCAGGCACCGGATGTTGCGATATCGCAGGCGGCGATCGGTGCCGGCCTGACGACCGCGATATTTATCATTGCGATCCGGGCGACCGGGCGGTTTGAGGAGGGAAGTCCATGAAAAAGATGTTCGTTGTGGCCGCGTCCCTTCTCATCCTTGCCGCATTTTTTGGCGTGATGGCGATGACGCTGACGTTTGGCTCACCGAAAGTGACGGACATGGATGACTACTTCCTCCGGCACGGGCAGGAGCAGACCGGCAGCAACAACGAATGCACGGCAGTCGTCTTCGATTTCAGGGGCTTTGATACCCTCGGGGAATCGACCGTGCTGTTCTGCGCCATTATGGGCGCGGCGCTGATGTTCCGGAAGATGCAGGGGGGTGAGGAACATGAGGATGAGTAGGATTGTGCGGACTGCGGCAGATATCCTCTACCCGACGATCCTGATCTTCGGGCTGTATATTGTGGCGCACGGTCACCTGACCCCGGGCGGGGGTTTCCAGGGCGGCGCCGTGATCGCAACCGGGGGAGCACTGGTCATTGTTGCATACAGTTATAAGGAAGTAACCGGGTGGCTGAAAAAGAATGTCCTGCTGGGACGGGAAGTGATCGGGCTTGTCGGGTTTATCGGCGTGGCCCTTCTCGCACTTGCATTCGGGCAGGTGTTCTTCTTCAATTATCTTGCCGGGAGCGGCTCACTCTTCGGGATGCCGGTCCCGTACGGGATCAATGCCGGCGAACTGAATACCGCAGGAGTCCTCCCGCTCATGAACTTTGCCGTCGGGATCGAAGTATGGGGAGGGCTCACCATCGTGATCCTCTACATGCTTTCCGGACTGGAAAAGGAGGGGTGCTGAAATGCTCTGGAACCTGCCGTTCATCACCGTCGTCGTCCTGACCCTTATTGGCCTTGCAACCGTGCTGTTGAAAAAGAACATCATCAAGATCCTTCTGGGCATCAACATCCTCGAATCTGCGGTAAACCTGTTCCTCATTGCACTCGGCTACCGGGGAGGGGGTGTCGCCCCGATCTTCACGCTTGCGCCATCGGAACTGATGGTGCTGCCCACCCCGCAGGCACTGGTACTGACGTCGATCGTGATCGGCGTAGCAACAAGTGCACTGGTCCTCTCGTTTGCCATGGTGCTGAAGAAAAGATACGGTACGGTGGACATCAATAAGATACGGAGGCTCCACGGATGACATTTGCCGATTTTATCGTCACCAATTCACCGGCACTGCTTGTAGCCATCCCGTTGTTTGCGGCATTCCTCAGTCCGGTCATGGGAAAAATTTCCACAACGGCAAGGAACCTCTGGGTAATGGGGATGATGCTGGTCACCGCGGCTATTGCATTCATTCTGGCGTACCGGGTGTTCGCAACCGGGCCCGTGCTCTACGTGTTCGGTGCCGCTGCCGCGAACCTCGCCATCCCGCTGGATTCCGGGGGTATCCCGATACGGATTATCTTCACCGTGGATGCAATGAGCGCGTTCATGGACATCATCTGTGCGATTGTCGGGACATCGGTCCTTTTGTATTCACTGTCGTCTGAGTCCCGCAACACCAGTCTCGAGGGTTATTACACCCTGTTTTTCCTGATGATCACCGGCGTCTTCGGCATGGTCTCCACCGGGGATATCTTCAACTTTTTCGTATTTTTGGAGATTCTCTCCCTTGCATCGGCCGGGCTGATCGCGTACCGGATTGACGGGGGGATAGCGGTCGAGGCAGCATTGAAATATCTCGTACTTTCCACTCTCGGTGCGATCCTCGTTCTGTTTGCCATTGGCATCTACTACGGCCAGTACGATGCGCTCAACATCGCGATGATCGCTGAGAGGATGCAGTTTTCGATGCTGGACAAGATTGCCCTCGTCCTCCTCGTCGCTGCGCTTGCGATGAAGTGCGGGGCCGTGCCCCTGCATTTCTGGACTCCGGATGCTTACTCCATGGCACCATCCTCGGTAACCGCGTTTCTGGTGGTCGCGAGCCAGGCAAGCCTGTACGGGCTCTTCCGGGTGGTATTTACCATGTACAATGTCACCATGAACTGCTTCACCGTGGGCTGGATCATCATCATCCTTGGCGTGCTCTCCATGGTCGTCGGGGTCACGATGGCAATTCCCCAGAAAGATATCAAGCGCCTGATGGCATACCACGCGGTCTCCCAGACCGGCTATATGCTTCTTGGTGTCGGTGTCGGGCTCGCAGTGCTCGGCAACGCCGCACTCACCAGTGCGTACGGGTTTATGGCAATGGAGGGGGGCATCTTCCACATCTTCAACCATGCGATGTACAAGGGGCTTCTCTTCCTGACTGCAGGAGCAATATTCTACCGGATCGGTACCCGCGACCTGAACAAAATGGGCGGGCTCGGGCACACCATGAAGTACACCATGATCTTCTTCATTATCGGTGCACTCGCAATCGCAGGAATCCCGCCCTTCAACGGTTTCGCGTCAAAACTGATGATCTACGAGTCCGTCTACCTCTTCAACCCTATCCTTGCGATCATCGCGATGGTTGTTTCCATCCTCACCCTCGCCTCGTTTGTCAAGGTCTTCCATTCGGTATTCATGGGGCCACAGCTTCCGGAGTATGCAGAGGTTAAGGAAGCCCCGCTTCCGATGCTGATCGGTATGGGCATCCTTGCTGCAATCGTCATCCTCTTCGGCCTGTTCCCCCAGCCGGTGGTGGACATGCTTGTCGCTCCTGCCGCCCATGCGCTGGCGGACCAGGGCGGGTATATCGCATCGGTGCTGGGAGGTGCCTGACATGGACCTGACTGCACCGGTGCTGACCGGGTATGGCATGTGGGCTCCGGTTGCCTGGCTGGCTGCATTCGTGGCTGCCACCATCGTTGTGTACCTTCTCTGGAGAACGGGGGAGTCTTCGTACAAGAAAGGGACTGAGCAGGGGCGCCCCTACCTCTCAGGTAACGCGGAACCGGAGAAAGGGGCAGTCCATATCAGGGCCAGCAACCTGTACTGGGGATTTTTGCAGGCACTGAAAGGTTATTATGACGCCATTGTGCCACTTCATACGGGTGTCCTGACCGATTATCTGGTCTGGTTTGTTGCTGTAACAGCAGTGCTTCTCGTCATTATCGGGGTGCTTTCATGAAACTGACAAAATCATTCAACCGATCACTCTGGGTGTTCCACCTCAATACCGGCTCATGCAATGGCTGCGAGATCGAGATTGTGGCGACAATATGCCCGCGCTATGACCCCGAGCGCTTCGGTATCAAGCTGGTAGGTTCGCCAAAGCATGCCGATGTCCTTTTAGTGACTGGTCCGGTGACAAAAAAGATGGCGGCAAAAGCGCGGAGGGTCTACGAACAGGTTCCCGATCCAAAGCTGGTCATGTGCATTGGTACCTGCGGCCAGTCCGGCGGGGTCTTCTATGACTCGTACAACCTTGACGGGCCGATCGACCAGGTACTTCCCGTAGATGTGTATGTTCCCGGGTGCCCTCCCCGTCCGGAGGCAATCATCTTCGGGGTCGTGAAGGCATGGGAGAAACTGGAGCGCCTGGAGGCGGCACAATGAACGAGACACCTCACCGCACCCCTCAGGAGATTGTCGACCTCTACAAGGCAGAATTCGGGGCAGGTATTCACGATGCCCGGATCACTGAGCGCGGGGAAGGGGTACAGAAGACGAAAGGATATAATATCTGGATCCGGCTCGACCGGAACCTTCTCAAACCCGCGATCAAAAAACTCATGGATATCAGGTTCCCGCACCTGGCGGTAATCGCAGGAAATGATCTCGGGACGGAGATAGAACTCCTTTATATCTTCTCGGTCTTCTATGGCACAAAATTCGGTGAGTATATGGTAACCATCGGGATACGACTCCCGAAAACCGACCTGACCGTTCCCACTATTACTGATCTCATACCGGGCGCTTTAATATCGGAACGCGAAAAACAGGAGTTCTTCGGTATCACCGTAACGGGAATCCCGGATGGGCGGAGGCTCTTCCTTCCCGATGATTTCCCGCAGGGCGTGTATCCCTGGAGGAAGGACGAAACGGGGATAAAGCCTGAGATGGTCCGGGAGCTGTGGGCCATAGACCGGCCAAAGGATCGCCCGGTACCACCGGTCCCGGAAAAACCAGTCCCGGAAAAGAAGCCAGTTGAGGAAGTACCGGCCGCTGAAGGAAAGGAGAAAAAGACGGGAGGCGCACCAGAATGAACGGCGATACAACGAAAAAATCAACTCCCTATACGGTCCCGATCGGACCGGTACATCCAGCCTTAAAAGAACCGGTCATGTTTACCTTCCAGATGGAAGGAGAAGTGGTCAAATCGGTAGACTTTGCTCCTGGAAATGCCCACCGCGGCATTGAATGGATGGGCATGAGAAGGAACCCGGTCCAGATCGTCCACCTCACCGACAGGATCTGCGGCATCTGCGGGATTGTACACTCGCTCTCGTTCGCACGGGCTGTGGAACAGATTGCCGAAATCGAAGTGCCCCCACGGGCCGACTACATCCGGACCATCCTGCACGAGCTCGAGCGGATGCAGTCACATCTCCTGTGGGCCGGTGTGGCTGCCCACGAGCTGGGGTTTGATTCGCTCCTCTTCCTTTCATGGCGCGTAAGAGAACAATCGATGGACCTTATCGAGAACCTCACCGGGAACCGGGTGAACTACGGGATTGTCCAGATCGGCGGGGTTCGCAGGGATATCAGCGACGACCAGCGCCCCATCATTGAACAGGGCCTTGCCTACTACCGGGGGCTGCTTGACCAGATGAAGACCGTCTTTCTGGATGACAGCACCATACGCTCGCGGTGCAGGGACCACGGTGTGCTCACGTACCGTGATGCCCAGCTCCTCTGTGCCGTTGGGCCGACTGCACGGGCATCGGGTGTTGCTTTGGATGTCCGGCACGATTACCCCTACTGCGCCTATGGCGACCTCGATGTCCACCCCGTGCTCCCCCCGCAGGAATTCGGGGGACCGAAAGGGGATGTGTACGATCGGATCATCGTGAGGCTCCTTGAAATTGCCCAGTCCATCGAGATTATCCAGCAGTGCCTGGATAATATGCCAACCGGAGAGATCCTCTGGGAGAAGAAGCTGCCCAAGCTGCTGCTCACCCTGAAAAAGGCACAGGGAGAGGCGATCGGCAGGGTGGAGGCCCCGAGAGGCGAATGCATGCATTATGTCCGCATGGACGGAAACGATGCCCCGGCAAGCTGGAAGGTGAAAGCGTCCACGTATAGCAACCTGATGTCATGGATCCCCATGCTCAAAGGCGAGCAGCTGGCAGATATCCCCATCATCGTCGCATCCATCGATCCCTGCATGTCCTGTACGGACCGGGTCTCTGTCATACGGGACGGGGGTTCTCCGGGTTACCTGACCAAGGAAGAGCTGACCCGGCTCTCCATTGAGAAGACGAGGAGGATTGAACAATGCCATTAGATCTGGTGCGGACGGTGGCAGGAGCGGTTCTTGTCGGGATCTTCGGAATACTTGTCGCATTATTCCTGCTTGGTGTTGACCGGATCCTGACTGCCCGGATGCAGGCACGCATCGGGCCCCCGCTCAGCCAGCCCCTGACGGACATACGCAAGCTCTTCACCAAGGAGAATGTGGTGCCCGCAAATGCCATACCCTGGCTCTTCAATCTGGCGCCTGTTGTTGCACTGGCATCAGCCCTCACCATCCTGCTCTATATCCCTGTCGGCGGGTTTGAACCCGTTCTTTCCGGCAGTGGAGACCTGATACTGGTCATGTACCTCCTCACCCTGCCGGCCCTCGCACTAGTCGCCGGAGGTTTCTCCTCCGGGTCACCGTACGCCACGGTGGGGGCGCAGAGGGAGATGGTGACCATGATCGCGTACGAGTTCCCGCTTGCCGTTGTCATCATCGCAATCGCATGGAAGCTTGCCGCTTCCGGGATCCCGCTCCCTTTCATGCTGGCAAGCGTGCAGGCCAATCCCGTCTGGGGGCTTGTAGGCCCGCTCGGGATTATCGGCGCCCTTATCCTGTTCTTTGTCCTTCTTATCGTAACCCCGGCAGAACTTTCCCGCATCCCGTTCGATACGCCCGAAGCGGAAACGGAACTTGCCGGAGGGATCCTGGTGGAGTATTCAGGAAAGAACCTTGCCCTCTTTACTCTCACACAGGGTGTGAAGACCGTGGTCATGGCCTCGCTTGTTGTGGCGCTCTTTATCCCTTATCGGCTCTCCGCATTAGTCCCGGCACCGGCCATCCTGCAACCGGTTCTTGACCTGCTGTTCTACCTCGTCCTGGTGGTATTGGTAGCTTTTGTATCGGTAAGCCTGATCAGGGTTTCCATGGCCCGGTTCCGCATCAACCAGGTGGTCTCGGTGTACTGGATGTATCTCAGCCTCATCGGCATTGCCGGCCTGCTGCTGGTTATGGCCGATCATTTCCTGAGGGTGGTGTGATCATGGTCCGTCTTCCCATGATACCTGAACTGCTCAGGCAGCTCTTCAGAAAACCAGCCACCAACGCGTTTCCGGCCCGCTACCTCCCGCCCTCGGTGACAACATTCCTGCACAAGGTCGCACGGGGTGAGGCTGCCATCAGCCCCCCTGTGCCGGTGCCCCCGAAATTCCGGGGAAAGATTGCATATGACCGGGAGTCGTGTATCGGGTGCCAGCTCTGCCTCAAGGTCTGCCCGGCCCATGCCATCGAATTTCTCCCGACAACAAAGCGTGTCCGCATCTATGTCGCCCAGTGCATCTTCTGCTCCCAGTGCAATGATATCTGCCCGAAGGATTGCCTGCACATGACCCCGGAGTTTTTACTTGCGAGCGAGAACCGGTTTGCAGACAGCCAGATTGTTGAGTGAACCCAATCCGTACTTTTTTAAAAGAGGGATTGCGAATTTCGCCTTCTGAAGGTTACGGGGCGTCCGGACATAGCCACCCATAATTTTTGAATTGGAAATGAAATATGTAAAATATGCGATTTGGGGGTGGTATGAAAATACCTCCAGCATTTTCATGCCAAAGATCTGCGGTACAGTGTCGTCTTGTCCCCCCTCTTCAACTAATTTGTGGCATCACGTGCAGCGGCAAAAACCCCGGCAACGTTTCCGGATTCATCCCGGTATACTGTTGCGTTGTACATGACTGGGGTCACATGCCCGTCCCTGTGGCGGATCCCGAGCTCGTAATCTGTCACTAGTCCATCCCTGAACACCTTCTCGTACCCGGCTCTAGCCTTTTCTGGCTCGGTGAAGTATTTCGAAAAGTCAGTCCCGATCAGTTCTTCCCGTGAATAACCGGTAACCCGCACGGTCGCAGCGTTCACGTCACTAATCTTTCCATCAGGATCAATGGTGACGAGCGGGTCAAGGCTTGCCTCGATGAGACTGCGGTTATATGCATTGGCACGCCGAATCGCCTCCTCTGCTTTTTTCCGTTCAGTGATATCGCGTGCAATTGTGGATACTCCAATCAGATTTCCTTTAACATCCTTAATTGGCGAAACGGTCAGGGATACCTGGAGGTTCTTGCCCTCCTTATTACTGCGTACTGTTTCATAATGAAGAACCGGTTCCCCACTCCTGATTTTTCCAACGATATATTCCATATCATCGATTTGATGCAAAGGGACAAGCATTGATACATGCTGGCCAATTGCCTCTGTTGCAGGGTAGCCATAAATTCTCTCTGCCCCCGCATTCCAGCTTAGGATAATCCCGTCCAGCGACTTGCCAATGATTGCATCATCCGAGTGTTCAACGATGGCTGCCAGACGCAACTGTTCTTCCTCTGCTTTTTTCCGTTCTGTGACATCGCGTGCGGCAGCAAAGACACCAATGACGTTTCCGGGTTCATCCCGGTATACTGTTGCGTTGTACATGACCGGGGTCACATGCCCGTCCCTGTGGCGGATCTCGAGCTCGTAATCCGTCACCAGTCCGTCCCTGAACACTTTTTCGTACCCGGCCCGTGCCTTTTCTGGCTCGGTGAAGTATTTCGAAAAATCAGTTCCGATCAGTTCTTCCCATGAATGCCCGGTAACCCGCACGGTCGCAGCGTTCACATCACTGATCTTTCCATCAGGATTAATAGTGACAAGCGGGTCAAGGCTTGCCTCGATGAGACTCCGGTTATACAGGTTTGCGATTTTGAGTTCAGTCATTACTCTTTTTTTCTCGGTTATGTCCTGTGCGAAACAACAGCAGTACTGTTTTTCCTTGAATTCGAGGTAATTGAGAACCATTTCAACAGGAATTTCCCTGCCGTCTTTTGTGGTAAATGTGGTTTCGATCGTAAGTTGACCATCACGCAGGGTAATCTCCCACGTTTCATTCCAGGAAAAACGCGTGTCGCTTGATAATATATCAAAAATATTTTTTGATGCGAATTGTTTAGTAGAGAACCCCAGGATATCCCGGGCTTTTGTGTTCATATAAACAAAGCGCCCTTCACGGTTGATCCAGATGATCATGTAGGAAGCGTTATCCATGGCAAACTGGGTGAATTGTAAGTGGAACTCCGCCATTTCACGATGGGAAATTTCATCATAAAGCTGCCTGTTGAGATCCTGCATTTCCTCTTTCTGTACCTTGACAAGCTCCTCCATACCCTGTTCTGATTTTTTCAGTTTTTCCTTCAATTGTTTCAATTCGGTGATATCCAGCCCCGCACCATGGTATTTTTTTAAAGTACCGTGCGAATCAAAAATTCCCCGGAATTTCCAACGTTGCCACCGATGTTCTCCTTTGGGGGTTATTGTACGGAATTCCTGGGTTGAAACCGGGTGGTTTTTATCGATCACTGTGAGACTGCTTTTGATTTTTATAAATTCAGATTCGGGAATGACCGGTCGCCATTCATGTCCCAGAAGATCTGCTTTTGACTTTTGCAGTGCGTGGCAGTATGTTTCATTAACAAAAGTGATGGTCCCGTCAGGTCTGAATTGGAAGACGTATTCAATTTCATCCATTCCGGGATCCGATGAGATGAATTTTGCATCCATAAATCCGTTTTGTTCAGATTCAATCGGTACATCGATTATGAGAGAAACACCCGTGTCCCCGCTTTCAAAAAAAACCGGGCTAATCATGAGCATAGACGGAAACAAATGGTCGTCCGACACAATCATAATTGGGTTATTGGATTCTTTTCCATTCAGCCCTTCTTTTATTAATGCTGGCAGTTCAGTATGACTTTGGACAACAAACGGCAACTGCTCAATAGTTTTACCGACAATTTCCTTTTTTGATATTTTCAGGAATTCGCACAAGGGATCGTTAATATCCACAACGATCAGCCAATGATTTATGAATAGTACATAATTCTTCGATAATTTTAGCACAGCAGCAGCTTGTAATTTATTTGAAAGGGAATAGATCTTTGAAGAACTGTAATGTTTGACGGTGACACTGCCCTGACTCTGGAGCCGGTCTAAGTATTTGGCAATGGAATTGCGGTGTATACCCAGCATTTTTGAAATCGTTTTAATGTTTAACCCTTCCGGATGCTCATATAATACCTTTTTAATGATGGAAATTTCATCCGGAAATTTTTCGACTGCCATCATGTATTGCATGACTATATGGTATAAAAGATTTCTTGATCATGTTGTGCATTCATGTTGTGCATGCACTTAAATTTTTAAATTGATAACCAGACATTTAATCAATTCCTTGCTATGCGGGTTAACATATGTGATTCATCGTTGGAACAGCCTCAATGGTATAGTTGCTCAGGAAAAAATTTAATGTGATGGTGGATTAAAAGATGCAGGAAATGTGTGTGGGATTTGAAGTGTCTCTCCTTGAAAAAAAGCCAAAGAATAAAATATGTACGCTTTGTTATGGCACGGGTAGTATAACACAACCAAATGGAGTAAAGGTTCCCTGTCCAAAAGGTTGTCCGGGTTACTATCCACTACATTGAAAAGATGCGTGTTGAACAACATCTTGAGGTGTTGTATGGGACAGGAAAATGTGATGTACCTTGCAGGAAAAGAGGAGGAGTTGGTAAACCTTCTCTTCGGGATAGGGATCAAAAGGAATGTTGCTAAGGTACTCACGATCCTCACAAAAACACCGATGATAACATCCCGTACGATCGGACAGGGTACTGACCTCCGCCAAACTGAGGTGGCCATTGTGATGCATTACCTGAAGAAACAGGGGTGGATCAAGAGCCAGGAGGACAAAGTCAGGAGCAAGGGGAGACCGGTGAAAATCTACGAGTTGGCAAAACCTATTCCCGAGATCGTGAACGGCATTGAAAAGGAGAAGATAAAAAAGGCAAATGACCAGCTCCAACTAATCCAGAAATTACGAAACTGCGCGAGTTAATCTTACGATCCTGCACTATTTTTTTTCGTCCGCCGGATTGGTTCCCTGATACAAATAAACACATTCCAGCCGGCACCACGGATTCTCTTGCACTGTACTGCTGGTTATTCTGATGAAAGGACAGGAATCTGATCAAGTTCTCCCGATAAAAGCACCTGCAGCAGCCGGTCCGCCCCCACCCTGACCGGTAGTGAAAGTACTTCCCTTGTGCCGGTATGTTTCGGCTGGATACCGATCAGGATAATCCGTCCGGCAGCATCCGAGAGGAAGTCGATGAGCAGGGAAAGAGGGAGCTGGTGGGTTCCCAGACTCATATCCTCAATGGCGTGCCGTGGAATGATCCGGTATTCCCCGGGGGAAAGACCCATGGCAGCCGCGTCAACAAGTACGAGGCAGGATGGCTTAATTTTCCGTATGAGCCCGGTGAAGTTCTCCGGTGCAGTTCCACAGGTGAGTGGGATCCAGCCATCCTTCCTGAACCGCTCGGCTATATAGCTGCCGGCACCATCGTCTCCGTTCAGCGGGTTGCCGATGCCCAGAAGGATATCCATCGTTACTATTCGTTCAACAAAAGAAGCGAAATAAGTTAGTATCCGGAACCCTTTTCATGGGATATCGGCTGTATCCTGCAGCATTGTGCGTACGGGGCGGTATAAGGACTTCCTCCCCGTGCACACTGCGTTCTTGGCGTATTTTTAATCTTTTTTATATATCCACGGCAGATCCGCAGAACTGGAACACGATCGCGGCATGTACAAAGGGTTGCCGGCAATTTTCGGAATGTAAAAAAGACTGTTATGTTTTTTTGCACCTGCTATCCCTGTATTGGCAATTTCGGCAGTCGGTCCCGGAAATGCCAGAAGATGAGTGCAAGCACGATATAGGCAACCGCCCCAAACCACCCGAACTCCCCCAGCATCGTGTTGCCGGTGGGTGTCATGATCGTAAGTGCGGGGTAGAACTGCTGGATGAAATAGTTCCAGAACCCGTGGAAAAGGACTGCTACCCAGACGCTGCCGGACATCAGGCGCAGCCATGCAAGGATGAGCCCGGCGCCCATTACCGATGGAATGAAAACGGCAAGCGAGTACCAGATCGGGCCGGTGCCATGGTATGTGCCAAAGAATATCAGCGGGAAGTGCCAGACCGTCCAGATCGCTCCCGAGAGCAGCGCGAGCTCCGTAAACCCCATGAAACGGGAAAGTTCCGGCACGAGGAACCCGCGCCAGCCGAACTCCTCGCCGGCCGCGGCGAAGAGATTGAACACAATGCCATACAGGAAGACCGGCAGGAACGTAACGGAGAAGATCATGGCGGCCTTCTCCATGTTGAACGGGGCGATGCCGGAGAGCCACGCGGAGGAAAACATCAAGAACCCAACCCCAACCGGCAGCAGGAACCCGACAGCCAGCCAGATTGGCTTTCCTGCACTAAGGGCAAATCCATTGAGATTATGCTGGAACAGGAGCCGGGTGACAACCGCTGCAAATGTGGGACACCACATGGCACCGACAGTGTACACCATCAGCATGGTCCCGCTCGCAGCGGCAAGCGGCGTTATGGAGATCAGGTACCAGAAGATCGATGAGAAGAGGAATGTGAGGATGACAAAGGTAATGACCATTTTTTTGGGATCCGTCTTCGGACCGGACGGTGCAGAAGAGTGTTCATCAGCCATACAGGTAGTTCTCTCCTGACAGGTTTAAAGCCCGTGCCCGGAAGATGGCACTGATACTGGGGTGATACTGGGGTGCGGAGGTACTCTCTCAGGGACAAGCGGGGATACGGATCATTTTCCGGAGAACCTGCGATACCTATAGGAGGTCCCCCCGGGTCAGGGAGGAGGAGCCCATCATTCAACCATTTTGTGGTGCAACGAATGAAAGAATATTATTTGGATATCCTCTCGGCCTTGTAAAAACCCCTGCTCGCGGCTGATGCATCAGTGAATCCGGAATTGTTCATCCGGAATGCCCAGACAACCTGTCCATCCTTTGTTACTTCGATAATCCTGTCGGATTCCGTAATCAGGGTATTTCCATTCGGCAGACGGTTGGCGTCACGGACCGGCCAGGACCGGCGATTCGGGATGGTATACTGCCATACAACATTCCCGGATGGATCGAGTTCTATTGCCGCATGCGGTTCAACATGATTCGCTATGAGGAGGTTCCCGTTTGCCAGTACAACGGGATCATGTTGTCCTTCGAGGAGTCCTTTGCCTATCGTCCGCACGAGTTTTCCCTCTTGATCGACTTCTGCAATGATATTGAAATTTCTCGGGCTGATCAGCGTATTGCCGTTCTCCAGCCGGGTTACTGCATTCGTATGTGTCCAGCCTTCATCCGATATGCCTGCATATTCAGCCTCGGAAAACACATCCTTTGCATACCATGACCAGACACGGTTCCCGGCCGGATCGATCTCTTTTACCTGTGCATCGCCCTTCGTATCGCCGGCCCCGAACGCGATAAGGGTATTACCATTCGCCAGCCTGTCGGCATCATGAGAGACCTTGGAATCCAGGTATTTCCACACGACCTGTTTGTCCCGGTTGATCTCGTACACCCCGTTCCTTGGAAGAAGGGTCAGGATGTTGCCATTTTGCAGCACCTCGACATCCCATCCCGGGTTTGTATAGGATTTCAGTTCATCAGGCAGCGGATACTCCCAGACAATCTCTCCCAGCTGGTTAACCTCCATAATCCTGGGGTGGGCGGCGTCATGGTTATCGGGGAGGATTGTCGTCCCCGACCAGATCTTCTCCGGAACAGAAATGTCAACGATAAAATCCGGATCCGGCGTGCCGCGGGGCTGGTCGTTTGTGACCGTTGCAGCAGGTGCATCGGTTTTCGTGATCTGCGATACGGTCATTTGTTGGGCAGTCCCCGATGACGGGGATACGGAGGGGGTTTGTGCCGGTGCAACGGTATCCTGAGCTCCCGGGGCGGACTGGGTGCAGCCGGCAGCAAGGAGCACAATAAGAACCAGGATGTAAAAAGGAAGGAGGTAGCAACGTCTCATCTTATTGAGGTTTGTATAGTATAACTTCAAGTTGTCGATTTCCCCCAGTCAGGTATCCTTCTCCCGGGCAGGATTGCCGCAACCTGATCCGGCACTGCGTTCATGCAGTGGCGGGGGCTGTCATGTTCATGGTATGTCCAGTGATCCCGTCCTGCACACTCCACACCCCCTCCTTTTTCCCCAATCACATCTTACTAAAAACCTAAGGATGGCCCCCATCGAATACCGCACCACAGATGCAAAAGACCTCGAATTGATCCGCCCGCTCTGGGAAAAGCTCAATGAGCATCATCGCCACGTGGCAACAATGTTCCGGAGCTATTACGAGCGGACGACTTTTAACGACCGGAAGGCGAACTTCGAAAAGATAGCGGCGGCCGGGTCGCTGCGACTGGACCTTGCCTTCGATCCGGAGGTGGGCCGGTACGTGGGATACTGCATAAGTTCGCTCTCGCAGGAGAAGACAGGGCAGATCGAGTCAATATTTGTTGAGAGGGTGTACCGTTCGCTAGGTATCGGTTCGGCGCTGGTGGCCCGGGCGCTCGCGTGGCTCGATGCGAACGGCTCGGTCAGGAACCGTGTCTTCGTCGCCACCGGGAATGAGAGGGCTTGGGATTTTTACCGAAAAGTCAGGTTTTATCCCCGCATGACGGTGCTTGAGGAGAAACGTGGGAGCGGGAAATGAGGGGGGGTAATGATCGAGGCCGATATTTATTTTGCGGCGAGGAATACGACGTAATATCCTGAATGCCCTGCCATAACAAGATCCGCCTCAATCCCCGGGGCGCCATCCATTCACTAACGCAGAACTCCCTATGGCAGATCTTTACAGACAGGGCCCCTCGCTCCAAAACCACGAAAAGTTAAATACCCTTTCTATTGATGTTCTACTAATCGGGGAGAACCGGCGGATAATCTGAATGTATTTCTTCACCAGACAGTCATTGCCCACAAAAATCCTTAAGGCATTTCTCGCAGTTCCCGCATTTCTTACGTAACAGGCACCCGGCACAACATCAGGCAACGTACCGGACATGGCAAATAGACCCGTCGGATCGTCGAGAAGAGACATGAGAGGAGACGGGATTGGAATGAACGATTCAGTTTATTGCACGCACGGTTCCTGCAGTTCCGGCATAAACGACCGGAGAATTTGGCAGGCCTGCAAGGAAGGTTTTTGATGAATCCGGAAGAACAGCTGACGATCGCGGTCATCGATGACATCCACAAGACCGATACCCCGCAGGGGCGTGCCATCCAGCGAATCATCGACGGCGTGAAAGGATTTGGCATCCGGGTCGGGGAAGTTGCATCGCCCGCAGACGCCCGGGCGGCTTATGCCGCGCTGCCGGAGCTCGACTGTGTCCTTATCAACTGGAACCTGGGCGGGAATACAAAGAAAAAGCACACGGAAGCCGCCGACCTCATCCATGACCTCCGGAAGATCAACGAGACGATCCCGGTATTTCTCATGGCCGAGCCGCCAAAGGAGTCCGCACACCTCCCGCCGGTCCATCTCGTGAGAGAGATCAGCGAGTACATCTGGGTGATGGAGGACACCCCGGAGTTCATCGCAGGCAGGATCACCGCTGCCGCAAAGCGGTACCGGGACCGGATCCTCCCCCCGTTCTTTGGCGAGCTTGTACGGTTCTCACGGGACTTCGAGTACTCGTGGCACACCCCGGGCCATGCCGGCGGGATGGCATTCAGGAAGTCGCCGGCGGGACGGGCGTTTTTCAAGTTCTTTGGCGAACAGCTCTTCAGGTCAGACCTCTCCATCTCGGTCGGGGAACTCGGGTCGCTCCTTGACCATTCGGGACCGGTCGGCGAGGCGGAGAAGTACGCAGCCAAGGTGTTTGGCGCTGACATGACCTATTTTGTCACAAACGGGACCTCCACGGCAAACAAGATCGTATTCTTCGGGCGGGTAACAAAGGACGATATCGTGCTCGTTGACCGAAACTGCCACAAATCAGCCGAACATGCACTCACGATGACCCACTCGGTCGCAGTCTACATGATCCCGACAAGGAACCGGTATGGTATCATCGGACCGATTCTCCCGGACGAGATGACCGCCAAGGCGCTTAAGGCAAAGATTGCCGCGTGCCCGTTATCAAAGACTGCATCCAGCAAAAAACCCGTCCATGCAATCATAACAAACTCAACCTACGACGGGCTCTGTTACCATGCCGCACAGGTCGAAGACCTGCTGGGAAAGAGCGTGGACACAATCCACTTTGACGAGGCGTGGTACGGCTACGCACGGTTCAACCCGCTCTACCGCGACCGGTTTGCCATGCGGGACGGAGCCAAAAACAGCAGGGGGCCGACAGTCTTTGCGACCCAGTCCACCCATAAACTCCTTGCAGCACTCTCGCAGGCATCCATGGTCCACATCCGGAACGGCAGGGTCCCCATGGAACACGGGCGGTTCAACGAGGGGTTCATGATGCACACCTCCACCTCCCCGCTCTATACCATCATCGCATCGCTGGATGTCTCCTCAAAGATGATGGACGGCGCATCAGGAAGGGTGCTTACTACCGAAAGCATCGAAGAAGCGATCCGGTTCCGGCGGACGATGGCACGCATCGGGCGGGAAGTCGGAACAAAGAAGACAAAAAAGGACTGGTGGTTCCCGATGTGGCAGCCGGACTCTGTTACCGATCCGGGGACCGGGCAATCCGTGTCTTTTGCCGATGCCCACCTCGATACGCTCCGCGATACCCCCTCCTGCTGGGTCCTGCATCCCGGCGAGACCTGGCACGGCTTTTCAAACATCCCGGACAATTACTGCATGCTCGACCCGATCAAGGTGACCGTGCTCATGCCCGGTGTCAATGATGACGGGACCCTTGCCAGATGGGGAATCCCGTCTGCCGTTGTCGTAAAATTCCTTGACACGCGGGGGATCATCAATGAAAAATCCGGCGATTATTCCATTCTGTTCCTCTTCTCTATGGGTATCACGAAGGGCAAATGGGGGACACTTATTGCCGAGCTCTTCGAGTTCAAACGGTTATATGATGAAAAAGCCCCGCTTGAGGAGGTGTTTCCGGATCTCACCAAGGGATACCCGGACCGCTACGGCGGCATGACGCTCAAAGACCTTGCAGACGAGATGCATGCATTCAAAAAAGAGCACAGGATGTGCGAACTTCTCCAGGAAGCGTTCTCACTCCTGCCGGAACCGGCTGTCACCTATGCGGAAGCATTCAGGGACCTCGTGCACAACGAGGTCGAACATATACCGGTTGCAAAGGCAGCAGACCGGGTCGTTGCGACCGGAATCGTCCCGTACCCGCCGGGTATCCCCCTCCTTACTCCGGGTGAGCGGACCGGCAGGCTGGACGGCCCGGTGCTCCAGTACCTGGTTGCCTTACAGGACTTCGACAAATGCTTCCCCGGCTTTTCGCATGATATCCATGGCATCGAAAATATCAACGGTGAGTACAGGATGTACTGCACACGGGAGATGAAAAAGTGAGCGATACTGATACGGCAGAAGGAAAAGCCCCGTCCCGAAAGATTCTCGGTGTCTTTGCGCTTGCAATGATCAACGTCGCGGCTGTACTGTCCATCAGGAATTTCCCGTCAATGGCAGAGTACGGGTGGTCGAGCATCGGGTGGTACATCCTGGGGACGATCCTCTTTCTTGTCCCCATCTCGCTTGCCGGTGCGGAACTTGCGACCGGCTGGCCTGAGGGAGGGGGTATCTACGCCTGGGTCAGGCAGGCGTTTGGCGAAAAGGGCGGGTTTACCGCGCTCTTCTGCGAGTGGTCGAACAACCTTGTCTGGTTCCCTACAGTCCTGTCATTCATCGCATCCACGCTTGCCTTTGCCCTGACCCCTGACCTTGCAAACAACCACCTGTACATGTTCTCAGTAATGATGATCGCGTTCTGGGGCACAACGCTGATCGCCTATTTCGGCCCGGAGGTATCTACAAAGTTTGGCAACGTCGGTGTCATCCTCGGGAGCATCATCCCCTCGATCCTGATCATCTTCCTTGGCATCTGGTGGTTTTCTTCCGGCTCCGCAATCGTCCTGCCCCCGTTTTCACCGGCAGCCATGGTCCCGGCAATCAGCCTCGCCACGCTGCCGTTCTTCTCCACTATCATCCTGCTCTTTGCCGGCATGGAGATGGCAGGGTTCCATGCACTTGAGACAAAGAACCCACAGAAAGATTACCCCGTCGCAATGGGGCTGTCTGCAATTATCATCTTCATCTGCACGGTCTTTGCAACCCTTGCCATCGCGTTTGTAATACCTGCTGACAAACTGAACCTCGCTTCCGGGGTCATGCAGGCGATCCAGTACTTCTTTGAAGCCGCCGGGCTCGCACAATATGTAGCCCCGATGGCTGTCCTGATCACGATTGGCGGCGTTGTATCGCTTGCCGCATGGCTGATCGGCCCGGCACTGGGTCTGGGTGTGGTCGCCGAGGAAGGCAATATGCCCCCGGTATTTGACCGCACGAACCGGTACGGTGCACCGGTGGCGATCCTTGTCATGCAGGCGCTGATCGGCTCGGGCATATCGCTCCTGTATGTGTTCCTCCCCTCAGTCAACCAGGCGTACTGGATCCTCTCGGCGATGACAACCGAGCTGCTCTGCATCGTGTATTTCTTTGTCTTTGCTGCACTGATCAAGCTCCGGTATACAAAACCTGACGTGCCACGACCGTTCAGGATCCCCGGTGGGATGGCAGGGATCTGGCTGGTGGGGGGCCTTGGCCTGTTTGGCGTCTGTTTTGCCTTCATCGTAGGACTCATGCCGCCCGCATTCTTCCCCAATGCCCCGGTCTATATTGGTGCAGTGTTGCTGGGAACATTCCTGCTCGCGGTGCCGCCGATGATCTTTTTGAAATTCAAGAAACCGGAGTGGGGAAAAAAGCCAACACCGAAATAGATGCAATTTTATTATCTTTTTTTCTGGCCTGAATATTACGGGTACAGCTCCTGAATGGATATCCCCGGCGGGTTGTTTCCGTATTCCTTATCCTTGTCCCCATCCCATTTTTATCCATGGATCCGCTGATCACCCAAATCCGGAATGAACTCAAAAGGAACGCAGATCCAAAGACGCAACAGAACTTTCAGCGGTTTTTCAAGGAGAGAGTCAGGTATTACGGCGTAAAGACCGGGCCTGTCGTTAAAATCGCAAAGAAGTACTGGAACGAGATCAACTCCAGGGAAAAGACAGAGATCTTCTTACTCTGCGAGGAACTCTACAAATCCGGCTACTGTGAGGAGGCGTTTGTCGTCTCGACATGGGCTGCACTCCTCTCCAAACGGTTCGAACCGTCTGACATCCGCACGCTCCGGCACTTCATTGACAGCTACATCACCAACTGGGCTGCCTGCGACGGGTTCTGCAACCATGCCGTCGGGGACTTTATCGAACAATACCCGGAATATGTCGATGAACTGAAAGAATGGACGCAGTCAGAGAACCGGTGGATGCGCCGGGCGGCGGCAGTATCCCTGATCGTGCCGGCAAAACACGGGAAATTTTTAGATGATATCCTGAAAATTGCAGACCTGCTCCTGACCGATCAGGACGACATGATCCAGAAGGGCTACGGCTGGATGCTCAAGGAGGCAAGCCGTCAGCACCGGCAGGAAGTTTTCGGTTACGTGATGCGGAACAAAAAATTGATGCCCCGGACGGCTTTGCGGTACGCAATCGAACTGATGCCAAAGGATCTGAGGGCTGAGGCGATGATACGGGAATAATACTCTCATTGATTGGGACTTTTTCCGGCTATCTTGTGAGGATTGGCCAAGATGCCGTTCCCGGTTGTTAAGGAAATCCTTATAGATCCGGTAATAATCGGTCTCCTCATACCTGACGGTACGGATCGGGCTGGAATCGAAACTATAGAGATCCGCATCGGGATACGCGAGCAGGATCGGCGAATGGGAGGTGATGATAAACTGGACGTTTCCGGCCGAGCTCATTTCCCGCAACAGATCCAGTAGCGCAAGCTGCATTTTAGGGGATAGAGCATTTTCCGGCTCATCAAGGAGATACAGCCCCTTGATCCGGGACCGGTTTTAAAATATACCATGTGGCGCTGCCCGTGGGATTTCTCCATTAAGGACTCGCTGCCAAAACTGTTCAGAACTCCCGGGTCGGCAGCTGCCCACTCATCGAGGATCCGGCTGAAGTGCTGGAAGATCTCCGATGCAAAGAAGGCCCCCGTCACCTTCTCTTTCTTCCAGTCTACCTTAAGGCAATTGTGCAGGTTTTCCTCGAATTTATTATACCGGTATCTCGTCCGTTCTTCATCTTTCCAGATATGGATATTGCAGCACCTGGCAATTGCCTGTAACAGCGTGGATTTGCCGGTCCCGTTCTCACCGATAAAAAACGTCACCGGTTTTGTAAATTCCAGGGATTCTGTTGTATTGAATACGCCAAGGTTGAACGGGTAATGTTCCCGTGTCGGAAAACGGTCCCTGAGAAGATGTATTTTTGTTATGTGCACGGTTTTCACTACAATTGTTGTTATTGACGGTCATAAAACCGCAGCCTGTGAAAAAAGATTTTATTAAAGAATTGAAGGGATCCTGTGAAACGGATCTCCATACACTCAGAAGAACCGGGCGGCCAGCACACGGGTGATGCAGATGTTTGCGATCGGGTTGGTGCTGTAAGAGCCGGAATCAGGGGTGATAATGAAGGACGAGGACCAGAAAAGAAAAAGTGGATATTACATCGTACGCAGTTCGCGTTCAGACCCGTTGGTACAATAATATGCGTGCTTAAGCCCCAGCATCGGGGTTATCGGGCATGCCGGACAGATACAGCCCGTTTTCGAGAGTGTGCAGGCGCTTTTGCCGGTTGCGCAGTACAGCAACTCCGTTTTTGCCTTTGCGCAGTCATTGTAGGTCGGACATTTCCCGCAGACGCACATCGCCTTGTTCTTATCCATCATCATCGTGCGTTCTGTATCAGTCATCTTCATCATTATTTGCATCATTTCCTCGAATTTATCCACCCAACACCTCCACCCGGTAAGCGGGGACGCCTGCATATTTCCTATACGGGAATAATAACCCGGCAGTTCTGCCTGCTGTTGAGGGCATTTTCTTATTTTTCACGGGTTTGTGCGAGGCGTTGCCGGACTATGCTGATGAGGTCTTCAAGCTGTGTACACTGGTTGAGCTCATCGGTGCTGATGAAATTGAACAGGTCGTTTCCGGTCTGCAGGAATACGACGGGGAACGTGGCAGCAACAGTTCGGAACTCACGAGCAAACTCGTCGCGGGAGATAAACCTCACCGGTATGCCAAGGTCATGGACGACACGCTTCCATTCCTTCTTCATGCCGATCGGACTGAAGGTAAGGGCCCAGAGGTTGCATCGGTCTGTTTCGGGAGCTCCCTCCCTGCTGACCTGGTCCTTCATCCTTGGCAGTACCCCGCTGTCAGCATTATAGATAAAAACAAGAGATCTTCCCACGGGCATATACCAACCCCTCTCTTTATCAGGCTTTAAGGCTTGGGATCCTCCTGACTATTTCTGGGCGACATATTACGCGGTTGCTCCGTTGGGCTGCGACAATATCCGGTGAAGTTCCATATAAAAAAACGCTCGTGCAACCGGGTAACCTTTTCTGACTCCCGAGCAACCCTGCCTCATTAGCCCTGGTTCATTCCTTCCTGCCCGTCAGAACAACAAATATCCGGTTCCGGTACACGACATCCACATCAGAGAAACCGCAGTCGCGAAGCCATTGCAGCTGCATGGAAAGTTTCGCGTTCAGGTCAAGTGTGGCCCGCCGCTTCAGGATCTCCTTCTGCTCATCCCCGCTCAACGGACCGTTAAGGATAAACTCGTCCCAGTACTGCATATAATGCTGGTCCAGCGCGGGAGTCTCCCCTGCGGCCTGGTCGGCATTCACAAAGACGCCCTTTGAGTTCAAAGTGTCGTAAATTCGCTGGTAGAGCTTTCGTTTGTCTTCGTGGATGAGATGATGGATGGAGAGCGCAGAGCAGATCAGGTCATACCGGCCCCCGAGATCCGTGGTAACGTAATCACCGGTGATATACCGGATATTCGGGTTGCCGGTAAACCGTTTTTTTGCCACGTTGAGCATCTGTTCAGATATGTCAAGAGCCACAAGCGACGCTTCCGGATATCTCTGCAAGAGCAACGCACTGAGCAGGCCGGTCCCTGCCCCGATATCGAGAATCCGGGGATGATAAGATGGCCAGTCTGCCGCCCAGACTGCAGTCCCGTAAAATGCGTCAAGCTCAGGGATAACATGTTGCCTCTGGGCGTCGTATTCGGATGCAACAGCATTGAAAGCGCTGCGTATATGTTCCATGAAGCCGGATTCCTTCTTCCTGATCCGTTGGGACGGGCTGCGTAATGAATACAGTGCTGGTGCACAATGCTGACAAGCCATGAAATTCTCTTAAAATACTGGCACGATGCACGATATGAATTTTCAGACGTGCGGGTATGGTATGTTGACCGGGGTGCACCAAGTGACCGATCATGTGTCGGGGGCAGGGAAATACGCACCCTTGAACCCTATTATTTCGAGATTTCTATGGAATCCGGTGCAAAATATATCCCCTATCACCGGATTCGGAAGATCCTGTACGGCAACGAAACCCTGTGGGAACGATAAAACAGTCTTTTTACCTTGGTTTGATTCCTGCAAATAATCCGGCCGGATCAGTCCGGGGAAAGGATGCGGTGCCTGCTCCCTTCATCCGTTTGTATCTCGCACCGGTTTGTAAGCGTCCCCAACATACACGGCGAAATCAGTTTGCCGGTCATAACATGCACCCGCTGCTCCTCGTCCGGTACGGTCTCAAAGACAACGATGAAGTCATCGTGGTTTTCAAGCGCGGCAGTGAGTGCATTGGTAAGAATCTCACGCAAGGGTTTGCGGGGTTTACTCCGGCGCTTCTTCTTCCCTGCCATACGGGAACATGAACCGGGGTGAGAGATAATGGTTGTCAGCCGTGAATGCAACGAGGATCCGGGTTACATCCCCAGCTTCTTTAAAAACCGCTCGTGCAGCCGGGTGTCACTGCCGAGTTCCGGGTGGAACGCTAAGGCCATGTGCTGTCCCTGCTCTACGGCAACGATCCCGTGATTAACCCGGGCAAGCACATGCACGCCGGCACCGGCACCTGTCGCAACGGGTGCACGGATGAAGATGGCGTGGAAGGGGCCGTCATCAAGCCCATGAATTTGAAGGTCTGCTTCAAACGACTCCTTCTGCCGCCCGAATGCGTTCCGGTCGACCGTGATATCGATGAGGTCGAGCGGGCAGATGCGGGGATCGTCAACACGGGATGCGACGAGCACCATCCCTGCACAGGTCGCAAAGATGCCGCCGGAAAAGTGACGGATCGGGTCGTAGAGATGGTTCTTTTCAATAAGCCGGGAAATTGTTGTGGATTCGCCACCGGGAATTGCCAGCACACCACACCCGAAGATCTCCGTGGCTTTTTTTACGGGAAAAACAGAGGACTCTGATGCCTGCCCCATGCGTTCAAGGGCACGCTCAAACGCATCGATGTGCTCGCTCACATTGCCCTGCAGGGCAAGCACGCCGATCTTAACGCCCACGGTACTGGAGCACCTCGTCCTCGCGCAGCGTGTGGACATCAAGCCCGGGCATTGCGTCACCGAGCCCCCGGCTGACGGCGGCGATGACCTTTGCATCCTCGTAATGGTTGACCGCTTCCACGATCGCTTTTGCCATTTTCTGGGGATTGGAAGACTTGAAGATGCCCGAACCGACAAAGACACCATCTGCACCCAGCTGCATCATCATGGCTGCATCAGAGGGGGTTGCTATTCCGCCAGCAGAGAAGTTCACGACGGGGAGCCTGCCGCGCTCCGAACATTCGATGACCAGTTCGGCAGGCGCCTCGATCTCGCGTGCGTAGTCGGTCATCTCCTGCCGGTCCATCCCCTTGAGTACCCGTATTGACCCCATAATCGCACGCATGTGCCGGACCGCTTCGACAACATTGCCGGTCCCTGCCTCGCCTTTTGTCCGGACCATTGCCGCACCTTCATGAATTCTTCGCAGCGCTTCGCCCAGATCGCGGGCACCACAGACGAAGGGGACGGTGAATTTTTTCTTATCGATATGGTATTGTTCGTCTGCCGGGGTCAGCACCTCACTCTCGTCGATCATGTCAACGCCCAGTGTCTCCAGCACCTGCGCCTCGACAAAGTGGCCGATCCGTACCTTGCCCATCACCGGAATAGATACGGTATCGATGATCTCTGCTATGATCTGGGGGTCCGCCATGCGGGCAACACCTCCTGTTTTCCTGATGTCAGATGGCACCCGTTCCAACGCCATCACCGCAACTGCACCGGCTTCTTCGGCGATCTTCGCGTGCCCGGCATTGACGACATCCATGATAACGCCCCCTTTCTGCATGGATGCAAAGCCGCGCTTGAGAAGCTCGGTGCCGAACCTTAGTTCCTCAAGTTTCATATGCCCATACTATTGATCCATGTTCCCAATAAAATCAGAGTACCTCCGGCAGCAAGAGCTGCCATCAGCGTGACCGCACGGACAGCAGAGAGGATCTCCCTGCCGCCCTCTTCAAGAGATCGCCCACCGTCACCGATAGTATACACACCGGGTTTTTCGAACATGACACCCGCGCCGCCCGCCATTGCTGCCATCACGATGCCGCCATTGTACCCGGGGCGTCGCTTTTTGTCCCGCTGCATCATCCGATACGATGGTGTGAGCCTGCCACGGAAGGCGAACCAGATAAAGAGGAACAGGACCGTAATTCTCGCCGGGATAAAGTTGAAGATATCATCCATCCCTGCAGACCACCAGCCAAGCCGCTCCCGTTTGTCCCGGTACCCGAGCATCGCGTCCAGCGTGTTTGCCGCACGATATGCCGCTGCACCGGCAAGCCCGAAGAGAGAGTAATAGAAGATTGGGGAAACGATGCTGTCGGTGAGGTTCTCAGTCATGGATTCGTAGGCGGCAGAAAGGATATGGTCCCTGCTCAGGGCTGTGGTATCGCGGGAAACAAGCACCTTTACCCGTTCCCGTCCGGCTTCTGTTCCCTGTTTCAATGCTTCGATGACCGCCAGCGCATGTTCTTCGAGGGATCGCCATGCAAAGCAGCATTTGAGCAGGACCGGTGCAATAAGAAGGTACAGGTACCATGGGGCGAATTCCCGGAACAGGAATGCTGGTATCGCAAAGACAAACACCGTAACAAACCAGAATATTATACCGGCAGCGCGCTGCAGGCCAGCAGTGTATCGTTCGGGTTTTCCCCACCACGCGATAAACCGGCCGAGGAGTGCAACCGGATGGAGCGGTGAGTGCGGGTCACCGATACACCGGTCGATAAGCAGGGCAGCAGCGAGCACGACTACCGGGAGCGCAATCACAGGTTCTGCCGGTACCATGTATAGACAGCCCCGATAATCAGCATCAGAAAAGAGGCTGTGTTGAGGATATCGATCTTCAGGTACAGCCAAGCACTATAGAGAATGAGGGCAATGCCCATCGCGATCATGAGGGGGTGTGGGCGACCGCGAGCAACCGGCAGGATAGGAGGTTCGCGTGTCCTTTGGGATAGGGGCTGCAGGAGCCCGCGGATTACTTCAACCCGGAACGCTGCCTTCATCACGCCATAACCGGTGATGATCTCGATATCAAAGAATCCTTCAGGGACGTCCTGGTTGATGGCAATGGAAAAGAGCGTCTCATCGACAATGTAAAGGTTTTCATGAAAAAAGGAAGAATACATGCCGGCGTTTGCGGTGGTGATGGTGATATGGATCGGCGAGCCGCGGTTTAAAAATTTTAATGTCAGAATTCCCCCGATCTCCACTTTTACTGAACTCTTCGGGACTTCGATGGCATTGATCCCGCTCCGGTTTAAGAAAATCTCATACACGTTGTCCTGTGCTCCCTGCCCCTGGAGGACTGCAGCAACAGACAACGGTAAGGACATGTTCACTCCTGTTATTGGTTGAGGCTCTTTGGGAGGAGGTCGGGTATACCTTCATGGATGGGGTAATCAACCCCGCATTTTTTGCAGGCAAGCACTCCTTCGAGTATCTCGTGCTCATTCTCTTCACCTACAGAGAGCCCGAGGTCCCCCTTGCATACGGGGCAGCAGAGAATATCAAGGAGCTTGCGCCTCATGAGACTTCATCCCTGATATCAATGATCTGGGTGATCTCGGGACCAGTCGAGATCAGGGCAACGGGGCAGCCGATATCTGCTTCGGCCTGCCGGACAAAATCCTTTGCCTTTTTGGTGAGTTTCCCGTATTCGGTCATGCCAAAGCATGACTTATCAATGCGGTCAATTCCCGTGATTGCCGCCTGGGTGCACCCGTTTATCATCGCGGAATACCGTGCCATCCCACCATCCCAGCCACCAATCCTTCGCTTGCGGTGGGTCACCGTGCCAAACTCCTGGATCCCCATTGCATCTGACGTGTCGGCAGACATCTCGGTGGAGAACGGTCCTTCTCCCACCCGTGTCGGGTATGCCTTGAATACAACAATAACATCATCGATCTTTGTCGGGCCTACGCCGTTGTCCGCTGCGATCTGGGATGCGGATGTGTCCTTGCTCGTGACAAACGGGTACGTCCCGTAGTACAGCGAGATCCCAAACCCCTGAGTCCCTTCCAGCAGGACGAATTTTCCTGCTTTCAGTTCATCATCGATGGCCTTTGGCACATCGAGCAGGTACTCGGCAAGCTCCGGAACATCCTTTGCCTGCGGGGCAACCCGCATTACACGGTCCGCGTTCGCAGGTCCGCAGCCGGAACCCGTGCTGCCGATCTTTTTTGAGAGATGGACGCTGCCTTTGTCCCGTGCAATATGATCTTCGGTGATAATGCCGCACCGCTTGTCGACAAAGATTCTTCCCCGGACATTGAGGCGCTCTACCTCCTGTTTGAGGACGCGGGGGTCAACGAGAACCCCACTCCCGATACAGAGTTTCGCGTCCTTGTACACAAAACCGGAAGGGACCATCCTGACCCCGTATTCCGTTGCGCCGACTTTCACAGTGTGGCCGGCATTCGGACCAACCCCGCCACGGGAAATGATGACGGGTTTATCTTTAAAGGCGACATGGGCAACAATCTTTCCTTTTCCCTCATCACCAAAAAAACCACCAACGATAATTGTACAGCTCATTGAAATTCAAGTAGTGTTTGTTGAAGCGGGAAATAAAATATCCTAAAAAATATTACTCAGACAAAAAACGCGCAACCTGAGTGTTGTGGCAAAGATCCAATTATGCCAAATTGCTCATGAATGCACAAAGACTTAATAAAAAATCTTTGGACCTTTTCCGGGGGTCGGTGTAAAAAATCTCCCCACGGGAAACGGGCTCATAGTCCGGTCATGAATTTTTCTATTCGTCCCAGTGCCTCGGTCAGCTGCTTCCGCGAAACAGCATAGGCGCAACGGAGGTGGTCTTCCCCTCCAGCCCCAAACACACTCCCGGGAACAACGGCGACCCGTTGTTCTTTTAAGAGCCGTTCGGCAAATTCCGTGTCGGATAGCCCGGTTTCCCTCACAGAGGGGAACGCATAGAACGCCCCTTCGGGAATGTGGCAGGGGAGGCCGATGCGGTTTAAGCCGGCAACAAACATGTTGCGCCGGAGCCGGTACTCGTTGACCATCCGGTTCTTCTCATCCTCCGCCGATCGGACTGCTTCAAGCGCCGCAACCTGGCCCATCGCCGGCGCACAGAGCATCACGTACTGGTGGATTTTGAGCGCGGCCTCACAGAGAGGTTTTGGTGCGCAGACATACCCGACACGCCATCCGGTCATCGCATATGCCTTGGAGAACCCGTTGAGGGTGATTGTCCGTTCCCGGAGATCCTTTACGGTTGCGGTCGCAACATGCTCCCCTTCGTAGGTGAGCTCTGCATATACTTCATCGGAGATCAGGAGGAGGTCATTGTCAATGACAAGGTCGGCGATTGGCTCGAGATCTTCCCTTCTCATGACAGCGCCGGTCGGGTTGTTGGGGAAATTGATAATGAGCGCCTTGGATTTCCTGGTAATCTTTTCCGCCAGAGTGTCGGGGTTGAGCTTGAACCGGTCCTTTCCCGTGCATTCGACAGGGATAGGAACTCCACCGGCAAGGGAGACGCAGGGAGCATAGGAGACGTAACTGGGCTGGGCAATGAGTATCTCATCACCCGTGTCCGTGATTGCACGGATGGATATGTCCAGCGCTTCAGATACGCCGCTGGTGATGATAATCTCGTCCTCGCTGTCATAAGTGAGGTGGTAGTGCACATGGAGATACCGGGAAAGCGCTTCCCGTAACGACTGCAACCCTTTGTTTGACGTGTACGATGTCGACCCCTGCTCGATCGAATATATACTCGATTCGCAGATGTTCCACGGGGTGGAGAAGTCCGGCTCCCCGACACCCAGCGAGATCACGTCCTGCATCGTGAGCACGAGATCGAAAAATTTCCGGATCCCGGACGGGGGGATCCCCTGAGCACGCGCTGAAATAAAATCTCTCATATCTTCACCCTAGAAGGAATAGGGCAGCCGTTCCGCTTCCTGCTGTTCAAAGAGTATGTTCCCGTTCTCCTTGTACGGCTTCATGATGATATGCGTCGCCGTCTCCCGTATACGGTCCATCGGTGCAACATGTTCCGAGACAAACCGGGAGACTTCCTGCATATCCCTTCCTGTGACAAGGACCTGGAGGTCATAGGTGCCCGTGATCAGGCGGACGCTCTTGACCTGGTTAAACCGAGAGAGACGCTCCGCGATCCGGTCATAGCCAAAATCCCGTTCGGGACTGACTTTTAATTCGATGATCGCGGACACCTGCCCGTTTCCTGCCTTTTCCCAGTTGATGACCGCCGTGTATTTCCTGATGATGCGTGCTTCTTCAAGTGCGCAGATCCTGCCGGCAACATCCGTTGCTGACAGCGTGGTCATCGTTGCGATTTCTTCGGGTGAGAGCCGCCCGTTCTCTTCGAGAATGCGCAGGATTTCGAGATCTTTTTCATCCATTCTGTGTCACCTGAACCAGGTCTTTAACCATTTTGTCCCCATCTGGGCTACGTCAAGGTCCTGTAACCCGTTCAACCGCGGGTCTTTGAGGACAACTTCGCGGATCTTACCGGTGTTGGTGTCAAACCACATCTCTTTTGTCCGCCCGTAGCGCCCGCGGCTCACCACGCGGGTGTTGATGACACCGAGCATGTTCAACTCAGAGATAAGATCAGTAATCCGGCGGTGGGTGAGCACATCGAGCTGGATAGTCGGCGCAATGTCCTGGTATATACGTGAAACTTCCCCACTCGTAAATATATTCTGCCCGAGCTGCTCTAAGATCAGCATTGAGTACAGGATAAGTTTGCTCTGTGTCGGCAGCGTGGAGATGCATTCGATCATGCTGTCGGTCTCCATTTTGGCCTGCGCCTGCTTCGCATGTTCCTCAGTGACCTTTTCTGATTCGTCACGGTCTGCAAGTTCCCCTGAAATGCGGAGTAAATCGAGAGCGCGCCGTGCATCGCCATGTTCCTGTGCGGCGAGCGCGGAACAGAGGCGGATAACCCCCTCAGTGATCGCGCCCGGAACAAACGCCACCTCCGCGCGTTGAGTGAGGATGTCAACCAGCTGCGGGGCGTTATAGGGAGGAAATACTATCTCTTCTTCCGAGAGCGAGGAGAGGACGCGCGGGTCAAGGAAGTCCTTGAAACTCAGGTCGTTGGAGATCCCGATGATGCTCACTTTGGAGTTCTTGAGGTCGGAGTTGATCCGGGTCAGGTTATAAAGCGTGTCATCCCCGCTCTTTTTCACCAGCTTGTCAATTTCATCCAGTACGATAACAAGCACCCCGCCACGTGAATCGAGCTGGTTCTTGAGTTCGGAATATACCTGGTCGGTTGGCCAGCCGGTCATCGGGATGTGGGTACGGGTCTTGTCGCTCCCCGTTTCATCTACGGGATCCAGACATTTTGCAATCTGTGCGAGCACCCGGTACTGGGTATCGATCACTTCGCAGTTGAGGTGTATAATCTGGCAGCTGGTTCCCATGTTGCTGCTTGCTTTTTCAAGTTCGGTTCCGACGTACCTCGCGCATGCGGTCTTTCCGGTCCCGGTCTTCCCATATATCAGGATGTTTGACGGGGTCTCGTTGCGCAGTGAGGGGGCAAGAATCGAGGCGACCTCGTCAATCTGGGGTTTGCGGTGAGGGAGGATCTGGGGCCGGTAGGAGTGCCGGAGGACCTCCCGGTCTCTGAATATTTTGTTATTAGCCAGATATTTTTTAAAAAGTCCGGTTGCGGGATCTTCAGTTTCGAGCATAATGTCACTAAGGAGCTGAGACTTGGCGGTATGAAGTAAAAAATGTGATTGTTTGTCCGGTTTATAAACCCCTTGATTTCCTATGGAGCGCGCCCGTATTATGGATGGTTTTGGCATTACCGAGCAATTTTCTAAATTTTTGACGTACTATTTTAATAAAATATATTTTAACAAGCGTAATGTGAAAATCGGGGAAATCCACTCTTTAGAGGAAAAAGGGGGAGACCCCTTTGTTTCGCATGGAGAAAGAGAATATCAACCATATATGTTTGATTAATTATATACAATACAAGCATTTGGTAACTCTCTCATTTATTCTATAAAAACAAATCGAAATTGTTCTGAATGCTTTTGATAAAAACGAAGTTAAAAACCGGGGTATAAAAATCAGGGCAAAATCCATACGGTGCACCTGAATTTTTTTACGTTTTTTAGGAATGGTATTTTGTGACAGAATCCATCAAAAATTTAAAGTTGAACTGGAGGTTACCATCATAGTTTACCTGAAATTATTTCGAAATATTCATAGAGATAAACCACCCGGGTTTACCCTTTCATACCCGGTCTTTCATTGCAAGATGAATCCAGATTGTTTTATATATCCCGTAAACGCCCCCAACGTGATCCAAGGTGGTACCAGAAATTTTTAAGAAACTATCGGAACCACTCATTATTTCCTGGTTTGGACCAGGAATTGATCAAGAGCCGGTTAATATGCTGCAACTCTGCAGGCTTATGGAGAAACGGACATGATACGATGCGGGGATCCCGTCAAAACAAACAAAAACGGAAAATCCTGGAAGATTGTATGGGGTTCCCTATATTAGTCCCAGTCCCGACGCAGGTTCCAGTGGAAACAAAGGGGTCGCCGTATTTTGAACCGCATTTTAAAAAATACGAAAGAACTCTTGATTTTATTAACAATCAATAACCAATACGTTTATAACTATGAAACCGGAGCATCTCACGCATCTCGCCATCACCGTAGGCATCATCACCGTTTCCAGCTCACGACAACCTGAAACGGACACGAGCGGGTTGGCAATCGCAGAAATTGTTAAAGATGCCGGATACCTTGTTGGACATTATGCCATCGTACCGGACCGCATTGAAGCCATCCGATCAGAGATCGAAAAAGCGGCAACCCATGCAAACTGTATCATTATTAACGGCGGAACCGGCCTTACCCACGATGATTGTACCATTGAAGCAGTGACACCTTTGCTGGAAAAGGTCATCGATGGTTTTGGAGAACTCTTCCGTTTGAAAAGTTTTGAGGAGATCGGCACTGCATCCATGCTCTCCCGTGCGGTTGCGGGCATTTATAAAAAGCATGCGATCTTCTGCATTCCGGGATCCACCGCAGCAGTCAAACTCGCAACACGCCAGCTGATTATTCCCGAGATCGTCCATATCCTGTCTCACGCGACAAACTAAGGAACCGGTTTACGTGATCTGGGGCCCAATCACACTACAACGTCATATTATCGTTGACGTTCCCCCGCCTTTTAACAAAATCTGGTCCCATTCACGTGCTTATTGTGATATCCCGGGCAACAACCACTAGCGATAGACCACAAGGAGGGCAACACGTTCAAGGACAAGATCTGCGAATTTTGATTCCCCCACCGCGGCAATCTCCCCATCAGAGATAAAAAAAAGTTCTTTGAGTCTGGCCCGGTGCTTACCCTTTGGAGCCCCTCCGGCATCTTTTACATATCGTACCAGCGGCGCGAGTGCATCCCAGATCCCCTCACGCGGGGGACAACAACAGATGTACGAGCGGTTTTTCCCATCATGAACACCGAACGATGAAGCTACGGAGCACTGGCGGCTTCCGGACGCAAATAAGAGCGCCTCCATCTCAAACGAGTTTGCCACAGCAGACCCCGCATTCCACGATCGCAGGGCGTGAAGTATCGCCGCTTCTGCATGTCGCATTCCTGCGAGGTTTTCTGCATCAAAACAGACGATGGTGGTCCCGGCATGCCTGGCGATCCTGCGCAGATCCGAGAGGAAACTATCGCGGTCAGCGACTTCGAATTCCGCCATCCTGATCTCAAATGAAGGAGTTGCCTGGCTCATGGGCTCACCGGAACTGAAGGAGAGAGGACTGTGTGACAACAGGATCCCCGTTTCCTGTACCTGAACGGGACCTTTTCCCTATCAGTTGTTCAAAGATCTGATCTGCAATGCCGCGCCCAAGAATCTTTGTGACCTGTTGGATGCCAGCTTCCCGGACCATATCGGGAGTTGTTATTCCGTTATTAAACAGCCTGCGGGCACGGACACGCCCGATTCCCCGCAATTTTACCAGCGGCAACAGCTCACGGCGGATACCGCTCTTCATACAAACCTCATATTCACGGATGGGAGCATGAAACGGTGGTTTGAACATCCGGGCCAGTTCTGCAGTTGCATGCAGCAGCCAGTTCACGCTCTCGACCATGCCATAAATGTCGCCCGGCCCGACAGAATAACGCTCACAGATCTTTTCATCAGACAGTTCGTTTGCCCAGTCAGACAGGAGCAGTGCCGTTTTTAAGGAACGGTAAAAAGACTCCTCCTCATCAGAATCCCGGGGAGGCGCGATCCAAAGATCTTCAGCATTCTTTTCCAGTATCCGTGAAAACGTCAAAAGGTCAGAGTTGCGTGCGTATAGTGTTGGCATATCCGGGGTGCAGCAGATCAATTGTACCAGCCCAAGGTCAGAGTATTCCTGGCGTGCACGCAGCTCACGGACGATCATCTCTGCGCTCCTGGGGTCGATATAGAGCCGGGATACGATCATCCCGAACTCAGTTGCGCCGACATGTTCGCCAACTTCCAGTACCATGTCTGATGAAACAAGAAAGGCAAGTGCTGCATCCACCGCCCGCTGTATCAGCCTCGCTCTCCTGTTTTCATGGACATAGAATGTCCGGTCCATGAATGCAGAAAGTTCGCCACGGGTTTTTGCAAATCCCGATGCAATGAGGGAGAGGACATGGGTATAGAGTGCAGCAGGATCGGCAGATTTGGAATGCACGTCTTCTGCAGGAGCATCGATATACCATGCGAAGAGTTCTTCAACCTGCCCCTCATCCTTTGCGATCAGCACAGCCTCCCCGTACGGATCGAGGTGGGGCCGTCCCGCCCTGCCTGCCATCTGGTGGTACTCACCGACCGGGATCGGCTGCATACCCTCTCCTACCGAGAACCGCTGGTAATCGCGGATGATGACACGGCGTGCCGGCAGGTTAAGCCCTGCTGCGAGTGTCGGGGTTGACGAAATGCATTTGATCAGGCCGCGACGGAATCCACCCTCAACAAGGCCCCGGGCCTCACGGCGCAACCCCGCATGGTGGAACGCCGCACCCTTTGCTACGCATCCTGCGAGAACCTTATCCATCTCCGTTTCAGCAATCGCGTTCAGCCGTCCAGCCAGCTCGTTAAGTTCTGTGGTGTTTCCGTCTATCGCCGATGCCGCCCTCTTTGCAAAGGCCTCCGCATTCCTGCGTGATGAGACAAAGACGAGGCACTGGCCGCCTTCGGCTATGGTATCAAGGCAGAGGTTTAAATCATCGTAATTTTTCGATACAGGCTTAATTGGTCGGGAAGACTCATGGAAAAAAATTTTGTTCTTGAAAAAGACTCCGGGCCTGAGGTCAACAGGGCGCCATGTGCCTGTCACCAGTTCTGCATCCAGCCAGCCGGCAAGGCTCTTCGGGTTGCCAATGGTCGCGGATAACGCCACAATCTGCATCGGGGGATTTTTAAACCGCATTTTGGCAATAACCATCTCGAGTGTGGGCCCCCGGTCAACAGAATCGATCAGGTGCACCTCGTCGACAATGAGCAATGTAATCTCTTCTAACCACCGTGTGCTGTTGCGCAGGAGGGAGTCAACCTTTTCGCTTGTCGCGACGATTATATCGTTTCTGCCCAGCGCGTCGTCTCTCCGGTCAAAATCTCCTGTCGAGATTCCGACCCGGACCCCCTTTCCCTTGAACTCTTCAAATTTTTCGGCAGCAAGTGCCCTCAAGGGGACGATATAGAGGCATTTCCCACCCTTGGCTATGTGGTGGTGCATTGTCATTTCTGCGACAAGCGTCTTGCCGCTTGCCGTAGGGATCGCAATGAGCAGGTTCTTTCCTTCGAACACTCCTTTCTTTACACATTCTGCTTGTGGAGGGTAGAGATCAACAATTCCTGACTGCTCATACTGCTGCTTGAGCGCAGCCGGGATTGCAAGTTCATGTATATGCACAGGATACCCCTTCTATTCCATTCAAACGGGCAGAAATATCGTTACGTTTCACGAATCTGGCCGCGTAGCGGTTTTTATTCTCCACTGGAAACAAATCGCAACAAATATATAGCCGTGTTGAGCGGGAGTTGGCCATTCCAGTTAGTAATAATAACTGATCATGTTCTGCTTTGACTCTTTCTTCTTTTTATCCAGAAAGGCAAAGACATTTTCGTGGGGAACCCCTTCGATGAGCATATCGATGGCAGTGCGGGCTACCTTGAGCTGTTCCGGATACCCGATAAGCCCGATGGTTTTGCCAAAGACCGAGATCTCCACATCTGTCATATCTTCTATCTGCTCCCGGGCACGCCCGTCTTTGCCGATGATCCGTCCCCTCAGCCGGTCAAGCTGGCGTGGCCCCTCTGCAAGTCCCGAGAGATCGATCATATCCAGGAGGAGGTCCTCGTCATCCAGCAGTTCGAATGCACGCTCCGGAGAAAACCCCCGGTTAACCGCATTGATCGTCTCCACTGCACGGAGCAGGGGGACTGTATTCTCCTCAGAACCTTCGACTTTTACCAGCCCCTCTTTACTGTCAATCGTTATTGTGGTGTGGGTTTTGGCTTCGAGCACTTTCTTGGTCTCGCCCCCTTTTCCGATCAGCGCACCGATCCTGCTCCCTGAAATTTTTACTTCCTGCATCATGAAAATTCACCCGGCATCATATTTCCCAGATTGCACTTTAATTTCCTGTCAGCATGTCATTTTATTTTAAGATAGTCATCCTGTCTGGTGTTACGGCTCAAGGGTATCAAGCCCCGTCACGTTATTGAAGACTTCGACGTCGTTTTGCACCTTACAATGTTGTGCAAAGAACCGGTTAATGTTTTTTATATCCCTCATGAGGAACGGGAACGCACGAGGGTGGTCACGGGTGACAGATTGCCCCATGTCGATGAGATAAGGTTTGTCACCATATAAGATGTTGAACTCGCTTAAATCAGCATGCACAAGCTCTGCCTTGTGATAGAGCGTATCGATAAACCCGATGATACATTCATAGAGTCTCTCGGGATCGTTGATCTCCGCGTTACGTAGCTGGGGATACGGGCGCTCGTCCTCACCGATAAATGACATGACAAGGAGGTTCCTGTCCCAGACAAGCGGTTCCGGCACGGGGATTCCTGCGTCCCGCGCCCGCACGAGATTTGAAAACTCCTTTTTTGTCCAGGCAAAGATCAGGTCTTTTTTATTTTTCTTTATATTGGAGAACCGGCGGTCACCAACGATATAGGAACTCATCGCATTGAAATTCGCCGTGCGGATACGGTATATTTTGATGGCGATTCCTACACCATCCCGCACCCCATAAAAGACATTTGCCTCTTTTCCCGTGCTGATAGAACCCCCGATTTCCGTGATCCATTTTTTATGCACAAGTTTGTAGAGGGCAAGGAGCGTGACCTCGTCAAACACATCTTCGCGCACCTTGAGTTGATCAGTGTCCTTGATGCGGATGCCCAGCTCCTCGAGTTTGTAGTCGAATCCTTCTTCTTTTTTTTCTATTCGCACAGGACATCCACCTTCGTTCGTTCACGATGCTGGTTTTACCGGATATATTCACGGACCGGTCTGAGTACTTCGATAAGGCACTCCCCGCAGGCCTTCTTCAAATCGAGCGGATGAATCTCACCTTTCTGGTATGCCTGTTCAATTTCAGGATAGCTGGCAAATGACCGGTCTCCTCCAAATTTTTCCGGGCGTTTGATCGCAACCTGAGGCAACCGGGGGAAGATGTGGTGCTGGAAGATCTGAAGGATGGGGTTATCCGGAATTTCCGGGGGGCAAAACGCCTTCAGGCATTTCTTCCTGATTTCGTCTTCGCTGTCGGCAACCGAGATGTAGTTGCCCTGCGATGAGGACATCTTCTTGCCATCGAGCCCATTCATGATGGGGGTATGGATGCAGACCGGGGTGGGATACCCAAAGTTGATCAGATGCTCACGGGCAAGCATGTGGATCTTGCGCTGGTCGATCCCCCCCACCGCAGCATCAACACCCAGCATGGCGATATCTGCCGCTTGCATGAGAGGGTAGATCATCTGGGATACGGTGGGGTGGTCCATCTGCCGTCCGACCTCGTCCATGCTGCGCATCGCACGGTTCAGGGTGACCTGCTGGGAGAGCTGGAGTACGAGCAGCTCGTAATCGCGGCTGAGCTGGAGGTCTGAGCCCAGCACATACCGGACATTTTTCAGGCCCAGCCCCTCGAAACATTTTTTGTTGTACTCGGCAAGCTCGCCCACACGTTCCATCGTCCCCTTGCGGTTGAGAAACGCGTGGAGGTCGGCGAGCAGCACGGTGACTTCGAACCCGGCTGCCTGCAGGTCGACGAGCTTGTTGACGGTGACAAGGTGGCCAAGGTGGATCTCACCGCTGGGTTCATAGCCGGCATACACCTTCTTAACTGGCTTTACAAGAAGGTTTTTGAGATCGTCTTCGGTCACGATCTCGACCGTGTTGCGGATGACCCGCTCGTACGCGTCCATTAAAATAAATGGGGTTTTTCTCTTGTTAATGGTTGTTCCGGGTTATATGCTACCGGTTTACCGTACCGGAAGTGCCATCCGGCGATTGGCGGTGCGGGTACCTCTCAATGGCTGTTCTGGATGGGCACGAAGCCCAGCGCCGCGTTGGTCATTGCAACGGATTTTGCCGCATCCTTTTCGGTGCCGGCCATCGCCCGGATCGCGTCGATGTTCTCAACGACCACATCCGCTTCCTGGTGGATCGCCTGGAAGAAGCAGAGCTCATTATCCTTGGCATAGATCGAGTCTTCAAAGATGCAGTTCTCGTACAGGTCGGCCCGCTGCCGGCCGAGATCCATGGCAAACTCCTTGAGCTCTGCGGTGCTCTTGATCCCGGCACTTTTCTTGACAATCCCCATTCGCGGGTGCTTCGTGATTAGCTCGATCACCCGGTCCCGGGATACGGGCTTCTTCGTCGTGATTTGGATGGCATGCATGTGCATCATGGTGGTGGGCACGATCATCGCCATCGTGGTGATGGAGATGTGGGGGAGCACGGAGAGCACGTCAGGGCCGTGGTGGCTGGGCACGGTCACGGGATCGAGGACAACCGCATCGATCGGTCCCTTCTTGATCTCGCCGGGGTCAGAACCGCGCCGGACCATGATGGCGTGGACATGGGCAACACCGTACTCCTTGTCAATGGTGTTGATGATCCGGCAGAGGCCGGTCGTGTTGCAGGAAACAACGCGGACGAACTGCCGGCCGATGGCGTCCTTGTAGTTGCAATCGGAGTTGAACGAGAATCCGGCGATCTCGTGATCCTCCCCGCCCTGCCAGATGGCTTTTATGCCGAGCTTCTCGTAGAGCGGCTTGTTCGTTGCGCCAACGGCGCCCGGTGTCGCGTCCACGACCACATCGCAGTTCTTCAGCATGTCCTCGACCGACCCCGCGACCTTGAGTCCGACTTTCTCAAATGCCGGCTTCTTGGAGATGTCCGCGATGTAGAGCGGGTAGCCCCGCTGCTTTGCAACGAATGCCTCTGCGTTCGGCCGGGTCTTGGAGACACCGACAACCTTCATGTCCTTCTGGGCGGCAACCGCATCGGCCACGCGTTTGCCAATCGTGCCGTACCCGTTGATGGCAACCCTGATCATACAATCTTACATTGTTCCGGTAATGAAAAAGGTATCTGAAATATAATCCGACATTGAATGTCCTGGTTTGTGTAGGGAGATTTTTCGTGTATTTACGCTCAAGTGGGCGACCGCGTGAGCTGAAGCCGCCAAAAAAGTTGATATTATTATTCAGAACTATCCCGCTTGCAGGATATCACCATTCAAAAACGCTGGTTACTTGACCCTTGAGCACCGATTGAACCACAGGAAGCATATTGGCGCCCCCAGTTTATTTCGAAAACGACCGGCTCAGGATCATCAACGACGATGTCCTTACAACAAAGAAGCTGAAGAGTGGGAGCGTCGATCTTATCGTGACGTCACCTCCCTACAATGTCGATATCCGGTACGGCAACCATGACGATGGCGGCTCGTATGAGGAATACCTCTCGTTCTCGAAGAGGTGGATGTCACGCTGTCACAGATGGCTTGCCGATTCGGGCAGGTTCTGCCTCAACATCCCACTTGATAAGAACAAAGGCGGCCAGCAGAGCGTCGGTGCAGACCTGACGGCAATAGCGAAGGCGGTAAGCTTCAAATACCATACTACAATCGTATGGAACGAGGGCAATATCTCGCGCCGGACTGCGTGGGGATCGTGGATGAGCCCATCGGCGCCGTACGTAATTGCGCCGGTGGAGCTGATCGTTGTGCTGTACAAGGGGGACTGGAAGCGACCTCCCGCGGGAAGAAAAACGGATATCACCCGGCAGGAGTTCATGGACTGGACTAACGGACTCTGGACGTTTTCCGGTGAGAGCAAAAAGAAGGTGAACCACCCGGCGCCGTTCCCGGTGGAGCTGCCGCTGCGTTGTATGAAACTCTTTAGTTATGTAGATGATGTTGTGCTCGACCCGTTCATGGGCAGTGGGAGCACGATTGTAGCAGCGTCACGGTGCGACCGCAGGGCGATTGGTATTGATATGGATAAGGAGTACTGCGGGATAGCGCTTGAGAGGATCAGGAAGGAAGTCGGCAAATAAATCATTATCGTGTATCGGTACCCGGCACCGCCGTATCCCCCTTCATCCGCCACGGTTCCAGCCAGCCGTCGTACAGCACGGCCACCCCAATCTCCTCTCCTTTCCGGAACGCCCGCATCCGGTCATCGTAGACTTTCCGGACCTGCCGGAGCCCGTTGTCAGCAAAGTACCCGCACATGAACTCGTAGAACCGTATCGTCTGCTCTAAGAATCCAATCTCGTAATTCTTTACCTCCTGCGCGATTGCGAGACTCTCTGCAACACGGATCTCATTGTGGTAGGTCCCGTGTTTGTTCAGCCCGCTTATCTGCCGCCAGTCAACAATGCCGTCGTCATCCGGTTCGCGGTGAAGCATGTACGGGTAGATCCGGCAGATGGAGAGCCGGCTATCATAAATCCTGCACCGGCCCCTGTCTAAAAAGAAGCACGATTTGTCAGGGTGTGTCCGCAGGGCATAGCCGGAGTCATAGAACTGTCCGTTCTGGTCGCAGAGCTCGAAGTAGGGTGCCGGGACAAGGGCTTCAGGTGCGATCCCTTTAATCACAGCAGTGTCGTTATCGAGTAAAAAGACATGGTCGTTGAACTCCTTTGTGCAGCACTTTGTGCAGCAGTCGCAGGCGAACCCGACATCGCGAATGATCTCAGCAAGCGTATTGGCAGGGTAGTCCGATACCGAAAACAGGTCGCTGCGCAGCGCGGTGAGCCGGGTATTGATTCCGGGGATTACGCGATCGGTGCAGGTCTCTTCCTTTACCTGCGAAGATGTCGATGTATTGAGGGACGTGCCGGGGGCACGGTCGGTTCGGGGTTTCATGGCAGGTTCAAAACAAGGTTTAGTGGCGCAGAGTTCATGCAGTACCGTTTGTGCGTTGGCGGAGGGCCGTCATCAAAGACATGGCCGAGGTGAGCCCCGCAGCGGGCGCAGAGGACCTCATTCCTGACCATCCCATGCGAATTGTCGGTGACCGTTCTGACATTAAGGTCAGACACCGGTGCTGAAAAGCTGGGCCACCCCATGCCGGAATCGTACTTGGCATCCGAGAAGAACAGGTCTGTCCCACAGCAGACACACTGGTAGACTCCTGTTTTCTTACAGTCGTGGTAGACACCGGTAAAGGCCAGCTCGGTGCCTTTGTTCCGGGCGACATCGAACTGCTGCGGGGTTAAGAGCGCCCTCCATTCAGCCTCGGATTTTACCACAGAGCTGAGCTGCTCTACCCTTCCGGTTCGGACAGAATAAATCGGTATCATCGTTACAGCGGCCATACAGACTCCCCGGATTACCGGCCTTTCGGATCGAACGTCTCGCGAACTCCGGTCGTCATGCAATCACAATCCCGTCCAGCTCAATAAAGATTTGCTCTATGACACTCCCTCGCCATTCGAATTATCGCCATACCAAACGTGTTGGTGACGGTCAGAGATACAGCCCTTGGATTTTCACAACTTCCGTGCTGTCCTTTGCATTGGCATAGAGTCCAAGAGGTTCTTTATTCACCTCAAGAAACCGGATCCCCCAGCTGACTTTTCCAAGGATATCTCGCGCCTGCTGTTCTTCCCCGATGATGAACAGGGCAGCGGCGAGTGCTTCCACCGATGATAACATACAGGGTTTGCCGAAGTTGACCGGGTTTGCAGCGACAAGGAACGGGAGTGCCCGCCGGATCCGCCACGAACTGACGGCACCGGTATTCAGGACATCCCACGAGCAGTCCAGGACCGTAATGGACTTTACCGATCTGTCTGCAGGAGAGAGCGCTTGTTCTGCCGTAGGGTCAAGCAGCAGGGTATTTCGTGGGATTTGTGAAATCTTTTTTACAAGCCTGATGAACCCTGCCCGCTCCAGCTTCTTCACCGTGCATTTCCTTGGATCACAGCTGTTATCCCGGTAGGCAACAAGGGGCATCATTGATGATCTGTGGGAACCAAGTCACTATCAATGTACGTGCTGGTCTGTCCCTGCATCCTGAATCCCGCACTGCGTGCGGAGGGGATCACAAAACCTTCCGATCTCAGGATGTTCCGCGGCGCTACTGAACGGTGCACGCGGTTTGGGATCGAGGTCGTCCCACTTCCCTGTCCCGAGACGCTGTACCTGGGTGAAGAGAGAAAACCCGGTACATTTCTGGAACGCCTGAACACCCGGGACTTTGCGTGCATGATGGATGTCCTCGAATGTCGTGTGCACGACGTTGTAGCTTCACGGGGCCCGCCGCTCTGTATCATCGGGGTAAACTCGTCCCCCACCTGTGGGGTGACAACCACCTATTATGGTAGTACCGGTGAAGAACCTCCAAAAAGAGAAGGGCGTGGAGTATTTCTCGCACGGTTCCCCAAGATTAAAGCAGTCGATGTATCAGAGTTCTGCCAGTACAGAATTTATCTTGCAGCCGCCCTCTTTTCTGAAGCGGAACGATCATACAATACAACACTCGCCAACCTCCTCAGGCAGCATCTGTTCGAAGTGTATGTCCCGCAGGAAACCGGCGACGATACCGTTCACCGGGATTTGACGGAACATGCCCGGATCTATGAACAGAACAAAAAAGCCCTTCATGAGGCGGATATGGTTGTTGCGGTTATTGAAGGAGCGGATGCTGATTCCGGAACTGCATGGGAGATGGGATACGCAAGCGGGCTTGACAAACCGGTATTTGCGCTCAGGACCGATTTCCGCAAAGTCGGGACCCACGAACATGTGAACCTGATGCTGGAACAGTCGGCGACAGTGGTTACGAGCAGGGATGACCTGCTGAAGCTGTTGAAATCTCCTATTCTTTGTTAATTTCAGAAAAACAAGCTAAAATTTTATTCACGACCCCAATACACCAGTTTTCAGGAATCCCCGGTTTTTTCAGATCTCCACGACTGAGTAAACTATATGCCAATAATTACGAAATAGCTAGTGATTGCGATGGGAAAGAGAAAGGAAGTGCGTCAAAAAGATAAAAAAACCAAAAATATTGGAAATTGCAGTCTTGATGGAGATGAACTGCAGGGTATCGAACTTAACAACACACTCTCAATTGACGCAATCAAAACCCATCTTGCAAAAAGCCGCTATGCGCAACTCCTTCTCACTCTCACTCTCATCGGGTTCTTTCTGCGAATTTACAATCTTGGTTTCAACTCGCTGTGGCTCGATGAGGCATCTACATATACCATATCAAAAGGCTCTTTTCTGGAAATCTGGCAGGTGACTGCCGGCGGGGAATTTAACCCCCCACTCTTTTACTGGACAGAGCATATCATGCTGGTGCTCGGGAATAACGAAATAACACTCAGATTTATTCCCGCGTTGCTCGGTGTCCTGACCATCCCTCTGGTCTATCTTGCCGGCAGGGAGTTTATCGATCGGAATGTCGGGATTATTGCCGCGGCAGCTTTTGCATTCTCTCCCTTCCTGATCTTTTACTCACAGGAAGCGAGGGCATACTCGATGATGCTCTTTTTTGTCACCTTCGCGATGGTCTTTTATTTTAAGGCCCTGAAAACCAATGATGTTAAAGACTGGGTTCTTTTTGGAGTTCTCGCGGCACTGGCATTCTGGTCTCATTTTTATGCAATGGTTATCATTGCAACTCTTGTCCTGTACGCCCTTGGCATGCAAATCCAGAAAATCCGGGAGGATATCAGGAATCTCAAACCTATCGCACTGGCAATAGCGGTATTCACCATCATCTGTCTGCCGCTCATTATCATTACGATCCAGCTGTTTGCCAAAAGGAGTGCATCTGCACCAACATTCGGTATTCAGGGATTCGGAATAATAATCGAAACTTTCAGGCAGATATCCGCTTTCTTTCCGATACCCGGATTCAGCGAAATTGCGATGTACGTGCTTGTCCTGCTGTTCATTATTGGAATAGTGCAGGCATTTCTCATTGATAAAAACAAAGGGATTTTTCTGGTGTGGGTAACGGTTATTACATTCGTTATCAGTTATCTCCTCTCATACAGGATTCCGATGGTGCCCCGGTATCTCCTCTTCCTCAATATTGTCTTCTTTATCGGGATTGCGATCTCGTACAAAATGTTCTATTCGCTGATAAACAACCGTGCGGTTGTATATGGTTTCATGGCATTTCTTTTAATTCTCAACGCTCCATTCCTCCTGAATTATTATTCGGGATACTCAAAAGAGGACTGGAGAGGTTTCTCAGGCCAGATATCCCAGCTTACTAGACATGGAGACCTGGTCGTGGTTGCACCGGGATATATCTACCAGCCATTCGATTACTATTACTCTAACAGCACGGATGGTACAATTGAATTCCATGCAGACACTGCAAAAGATTTTAATGCAATTCACCTGCAGAAAGGAAACAATACGATGTATATTGTCGTCACCAGTGATATCGTATCTGCAAACCCGGATGGCGATGCGGTTGCCTGGATCCAGGAGCATACCCAACCCGTCAGCCAGAATGCAGGAATATACTTATTTACATCATCCTAGGTTTGGATTGAATCACAATGTACGACCTGACCGTAATTATACCCACCTTCAACGAAGAAGCAAATATCCGCAATGTCGTGGTGGCAGTGGATGCGGTCTTAAAGGAACACACCCTCAATGGCCAGATACTGGTCGTTGATGATAATTCGTCTGATACTACTATCACCATCATGAACGACCTGAAAAAAATAAAAGAAAATGTGGATATCATTGTCCGCGACAAAGATCACGGCCTCTCCCAGTCAGTTACCGACGGTTTTTCCCATGCATCATCTGATGTTTTTGTTGTGATCGACGCTGATTTTTCCCACCCCCCGGTCCTGATCCCCAGCATGTATGAGGAGATCAGGAAGGGAAATGACGTTGTTATCGGCAGCCGGTATATGGTGGGCGGGGGAATAAAGAAGTGGCCATTAAAACGAAGAATCATTTCAGTTGGGGCAACTTTTTTGGGGCGGCTCCTCTTTCCCGATGTTACCGACCCTGTGAGCGGTTTTTTTGCTGTCAGAAAAGACGTGGTGTCAAACGCCCCCCTCAAACCTAAAGGTTACAAGATCCTGCTTGAAGTGCTCGGAAAGGGAACCTGGGAAAAGGACAAGGAAATTCCGTTTGAATTTGTCGACCGGGAGGTTGGTTCGAGCAAATTAAAATTCAGGACCATCATCGAATATGCAGAGCAGGTCATGGACATCACCCTCTATTCGTTCTTCCATCACCAGAGCGCTGCATGGAGGGAATGGAAAAAAATATTCAAGTTCGGCATGGTTGGAATCTCCGGCATTCTCGTGAATATGGGAGTCCTGTATTATCTCAAAGAATATGCAGGATTTTATTATCTCGTGGCCAGCTTTTTTGCGATCGAGCTGTCCATTCTCAATAATTTCCTCTGGAATGATCTCTGGACATTCCGATCCTCCACGGATCACAAATTATCAAACAGATGGCACCGCCTGGTCGCATTTCATATCGTCTCTGTGGGAGGGCTTGTCATCAATATGGGGATACTCTGGCTCCTTACCAGCATTTTCGGCGTATATTATCTCGTCTCCAACCTAGTTGGGATCCTGATTGCGTTTGCATGGAATTTCCTAGTGAACCGGCGTTATACCTGGACGCGGAAATAACATAGTATCCCACAATCCCCTTTGTTAAATAAGACAAGACCGAGAATATTTCTGTAATAAAATGCAAATTCGCAACGTTAACAATATTGTTGGAACGGAGACCGGATATGGGCAAGAAAAATAAGGATGCGGTTGAATCACCCGTAAAAAAGATAAAAAAAGGGAAGATTCCGTTTATCTTTCTTGATTTCGACTTTGGCAACATTGATCAGAATACCGTCAAACGACACATCCTTTCTCTCATCCTTGCCTCTTTGGTGACAAAATTTTTTGTTCTCCTTCTCACTCCTTTGGTATTCCACTCCTTTATCGATCTTTTTGATATCGGGTTTTATTTTGAGCATGCGATCAAAATGGTGCAGGGGCAATTACCGTATATTAATTACAGTTTTGATTATCCGATTCTGATATTCATTCCCATAACATTAGCCCTCATCCCGGCTCTCGCTTTTCAAAGTGCCATGGCATTTGTGTACACATTCCAGTTCCTCATGGTGGTGTGCGATATTGTCACTATTCTCTGCATTTATTTCATCGCACTTAAGGTATGGGATGAAAAAACCGCATTTATAGCAGGCCTTGTCTATGCAACCGCATTCTCCACTGCATATTTTGTTCTGACGAAATATGATGCATTTCCGACATGCCTCCTTATGGTGGCGGTTCTGTTTACTGTCTACGGGATGAACAGGAAAGGATATCTTTTTGCGGCGCTCGGATTTTTTGCAAAGATTTTTCCGGCGATTGCGTTTCCGTTCATGGTCTTCTACAATGCAAAAAAAACTTCGATAAAACAGGAAGTAATCGAGGCTCTCAAAGTCATTGTTCCATTATCCCTCATCCTTCTGGTGCCGTTTGTCCTCATCCGTCCCGATGTTATCAATACGTACCTGTTTGCAACGGGTTCCAGTGTCGGGATTTACGTAAATACGGCAACATTTACGCTTTATGCGTATTTACATGAGATAGGTCATCTCGGAATTACGCCATCCATGGTTTCAACGCTCATGTATGTAATGATGGGTGTTGTTTTTCTTATCCTTGTCTATATTGCCTATATCGATACGGAAAAGAGACCGGTAACATTTTTGAAAATCTTATTATGTGCAATTTTCTCGGTAGTATTTCTCACAAAATTCCACAGCCCCCAGTATATTGTATGGTTCACACCTTTCCTCTGTCTGCTGGTAGCCGACAACCCGTTCAAGATCCTCCTGTTCTATGTCACCCAGGTCTTTGCGTATATCGAGTTCCCGTTGATGTTTGGGGGGTTCTATACCAATCTTGAATATGTCAATCCGGTAGGATCCGCAGACTGGTACCTGACATTGTTCTTCTTCACGATCCAGTATGCAGCCCTTCTGGTCCTGATGTACTATGTAATCCAACCTTGGGAGATCGTACAACAAATACGGAAAAATCACACAGAAAAATAATATTTAAACCAAGATAAAAAACTTGAATTTATCCTTGTTTTTCTGGTTAAACCCATTCCCTGTGGAGGTATTTTGTACGGAAAATTTTGTATAATAACATCAGGTAATTTTTGATCTCTTTTTTGATATTGATCTTCGAGCTTCCGAACTTCCTCTTCAGGAGAGGGACCGGGACCTCCACCACTGTTTTTCCGCTGATGAGGAGTTTTGAAATAATTTCCGCGTTGATCTCAAAATTTTTACTCGTAATCTGCATTTCTGTAAGAACACTGCGTTTATAGAGCCGGAATATGGGGCTTACACAGGTAATGTGACTTCTTAAAAGGAGGCGGTAGAGAAAATTCACCGTTTTACTCATCAGAAGCCTAAGCGGGGCGACTTCTTCCATCAGTCCTTTTTCAAGATATGGGGAACCGGATATACAGTCGGCCCGAGTTTCCCGGAATTTTTCTATGAGCTTTGCCACATCAACCGGTCGAAAGGTAAGATCGGCATCCATCGTAATTATAAGATCTCCTTTGCTTGCAGAAAGACCGGTTTTAATTGCATTCCCCATACCCATATTTATCTCATGCCGGAGTATTTTTGTGTCAGGTCGTGAAGTGACGACCTCCCCGATTTTCTCAACCGTATCATCTTTGCTTCCATCATCAACGAATATAAATTCAAAAGTCTCGCCATATTTTTTTCCGATCTCGTCAATTATTGGAAACAGGTCATTATTGTAATGGATACTGTTGTCTCTCTCGTTATAAAGGGGGATAATAATCGAGATCATTAAAGATCATAAGATCTCTATCAGGACACTTTTTAAAACCTCGTTACTATTGTCCTATTATTTTGCATGGTCTGACAGGGTACCAACCCCCAATTCATAAAGGGGATATAGCACTCCACACAATATGTTCATCATCCGAGCGTGACTTGGTTCATGGAAGAAGAGATCTGGGAAAAAGTCTGGACAAAAAACCTGATTACCAGTGATTATAGCCTTAAATATCTCGATTTTATAATGAAAGTTGAAAAGGATCTTCCCGTGGGTTCGAAGGTCCTTGAAGCCGGATGTGGGACAGGACAGACACTATCCCCTTTATCAGAGCGACACGAAACATATGGGCTCGACATTTCAAAGGCTGCATTAAAACTGGCACAGTATAACTGCAGATATCCGGTACTGGGAAGTATTTTTAACATGCCATTCGGTGACAACACCTTTGATCTGGTTTATAATTCCGGGGTGATCGAACATTTCAGGGATCCGGAGAATGTCGTTGCTATAAAAGAGATGGCACGTGTAACAAAACCTTCTGGAAAAGTCATTATTATTGTCCCAAATACACTTTGCCTGTGGTATAAAGCGGGCAAATTTGTAGCTGTTATGATAAAGAATTTTGAATTCGGGTATGAAGAGGATTATTCCCCGCGTCGTATCAAAAATGCGACAAGACGGGCCGGCTTAACAATAGAAAAAATATTCGGACTACAAGCTCTGCCCCCCCTGGCAATGAATGACCGGGAACTCCTGCCCCTTACGTTGAGAAAGAGAATCGGGTTGATTGAGCAGATTTTTCCCAAAAAACATTATTATGCCTATACTGTTGGTGTGATTGCACGGAAAACCGCGTGATATTTACTTCAGATCCTCGGGAATCTCTATGGGATACCTGAAATATACGACTGCACCGGTGAGTGCGATCAGCCAGTAGCTCATAAACAGGTACAGTAAGGAGAATGCGACAGCTTGTTCTGCTGAGATGCTTTTTAGGCCGAAGAGAAAGATTAAAGCCACATCGCGGGTTCCGATACCTGAAATGCTGATCGGAAGCAGGTCAAGCAGGCTGATAATGGGGATAACAAGAACAAAAAAGAAGATGCCGGTATCTATGCCAATCGAAAGCGCAAGCAGGTATCCATAGATGAATGGGGGAATCCAGGATATGAGTCCAACAATGATACTGGAATAAAACCGCCGGCGATCATTATAAAAAGCGAACAATCCCGTGAAGAAATCGTTATAGTAAAGAGAGATTTTGCCTTTGAGGTGTTGTGGTACAAAAAGATTGAAAAATGGTTTAAGCAGTGTAGAGAGAACCGATTTATTGAGCACAATATAGATACCTGAAATAATGCCTGCTATCAGAATAGCCAGAGAGCTCACCGAAATGATTTCGATGTGATAGAAAACGGAAAACCCGTATACCCCCACCAACGCGATTGAAAACAGCAGGATAATATCGATCAACCGGTCGATCACAACCGTAGCAAGCGACTTTCCAAGCCCGCACTGGTCATCCTGTATGTACAATACCCTGATAAAATCGCCAAGCTTTGCCGGAGTAATGGTAGAAAAAGAAAACCCCACAAAAAATGCCTTTATACTCTCCTTTAAAGTAAAATCCTTTTTTACTGAATTTACTATGATCTTCCACTTGAGTGATTTCAAAACAATTGCGGCACAATTTACGAGCAATGCCATGAATAGAAGCAGCACATTTGTATGAGCGAAAATATCGATAAGTGCACCGAGATTTATCCGGGAAAGGATGATGAGAAAAAGAACGATGCCAAGCAGACTTAAAATTTTTATTTTTCCCTTCATTTACTCTTACATCTGTCATCCGAAGAGTAATTAGTTTTTATGATATGCATAACCGATTAATCCCTCCTTTTATGACCCTAAATCCTAATAGTTATCACCGCTATAATATTCAGGTATGTCCAATCTCACCGTTGCTGTGCTCGCTCCCAATGACTATGCAAAGGATCTGGGTAAGAAAGGCACGACCAGCGACATTACTTTTTATAACATGAAGAAAGGTGATGCAACCGTCACACTCATCGAGCCGACGCGGTATCCCGAGAAACTATCCTCGCTGTTTTATGCGATATCCCTCGCAGACCGTGTTATCCTGGTGGTCGATGAGATCAACGCCCAGTTCGGGGAATGCGTGCTGATGATCCAGAGTTCTGGAAAATCAGCAGGCATCATTATTCTCAAAAACTATATCACCGCCGATCAGATCGCACCGCTCATCGGGGGGACCGTGCTTGAGCATTACGAGGTAATGGAGGAGGACATGGTCGGGCTCCGCGAGAAACTGCTCGGAATTGCCGTCAAAATGACCTCACATAAGAAAGTCAGGGAGAGTGGGGGGAACGGTGCAGTCCCGGTCGATCACCATTTCAACGTGAAGGGCGTCGGGGTTGTTGTGCTCGGCTGCGTGGCGCAGGGGCTCATAAAAAAACACGATATGCTCAAAGTCCTCCCGACAGAAAAGACCGCCCAGATCCGGTCTATCCAGAAACACGATGACGATGCTGAAAATGCGGTCGCCGGGGACCGGGTCGGGTTGTCCCTTAAAAACATCGATGCAGAGGATCTCGACCGTGGCTATGTTCTGACAAATGATCCCTCGATAAAAACCGCTTCATCGGTCACCGCAAAAGCAGCCCTTGTGAGGTACTGGCCTGCCCCCCTCAAAGCGGGCATGGTGATCTATGTCGGCCACTGGATGCAGTTTTTGCCCGGTCGGCTGGAAAACGTCGTGGTTGAGGGTGACTGGAGGATGCCAACGCTGACCCTTAAAATGGATAAGGCGCTGATATACCCGCCCGGCTCGCATGCGGTTTTACACTATCTTGAGGGAGGTAAGCTCCGGGTCATGGGGACGCTCAAGCTGCCGGCACAGTAAGGCCTGCCCATAATAATCAATGAGAATAAATAAGCGATCAAAGGTATGAAGAACCCGTCTGGATTTTATGGGGAATCTTCTGTTCCAAAGCATCTCCCGCATCACAATGCCACCCTTTTTCCCATTGACGGGCACAACACCTTAAATAATAATACCCCCCCCATCTTGTTCTGATACTGTATGGATTGGATTCCTTTGATCATCATCGGTGTCATCGTCCTTGTCCTTGTCGGGATTATCCTTTGGGCGATCGGCATCTACAACAGGTTTTATACCCTGAAGAACTCGTCTGAAGCAACCCTCGGGCAGATCCGTGTTGCCATGAAAAAACGGCTTGACATGATCGAGCAGCTCCTTGGAGCAGTGAAGAGCTATGCCAAGTTTGAGAAAGAAACGTTCGAGAAAGTCACTGCAATGCGGGCAAGTGTCGCAACAGCGGGCCCGGGAGACTTAAATAAGGTTGAGGCAGAGTCACGGTCCATCTTCGGCAGGCTCCTTGCTGTTGCCGAGAACTACCCGGACTTAAAGACCAACACAACCGTCATGAACCTGATGGGCTCTGTCAAGGATATCGAAGATGAGATCGCCCGCCAGCGCTATACCTACAATAACATCTCGCAGGAGTTCAATACCATGATGGATACAATCCCGTCAAACTTCATCGGGCACCTGATAGGGCTCATCAAACTCGAGTACCTCCAGTTCGAGGAAGCGATCAAGACACCCCCGAAAATCGAGTTCTGAAGGGTAATTGTTGTGGGCGAAACACGGCAGCTTGCATGGATTGTAGGGATCTCTCTCTTACTGGGGGTTATCGGGCTTATCATCGTCGCCATTGCGCCCCCGATGTTTGAAGGAAACCTTGTTGTTGACCGGTACGAAGCGGCGCTCTATGACAACGGCACACTCACCGAACAGTATACCTATGATGTGAAAAGTTCCGGCCAGTACCGGATGCTGTACCGGTCATGGGAAGCACCGCTTACGCTCAATGGTACAACAAAAGCAAATATCCAGTTTGTTGCAATGCAGGAACCTGCGGGAACCATCGGGTATGTAAAAGATGCCAGTGGCACTGTCACAATCCCGCATACAACGCAAACGCCCTCCGCTGCATATACCATAGCCTCCCTTGCAGAATGGGACGAGATCGGGATATTCAAACCATCGTATTTCGATGCAGGGACATATACGATCCGGTATACCTATTCACTCCATCCGCCTATAGAATTCGACACCTACAATTCCCATCTTAACCTGAAACTTGCCGGAGAGACCCATATCCCGTACCGCACTGTCATGATCACCATCCCATCCCAGTCCATTGATACCGTCTATGCATATCCCCCGACGCTGAATGTTGCGGAATCGGGCAATACTTATGTGATCACTGGTAGTATTTCGGAAAACGAGATCCTTGCTATAGAACTCGTGACAGGAAAAGAAGCATTTTCAGGAATGCAGGCGTTCCGGACACCCGTAAATGACGTGAGAGGAAAGGCCGGGTCTGCCGCATTCTGGTATAATATCTCCTATTACGGGGCAATAGCGCTCAACCTTCTCTCAAAGCTTGCGGTTCTTCTGGTGCCGCTTGGCTTTGCCTTCATCTACAACCGGTATGGCAGGGAAAAAGAGTACGGGGTACCGGCATACCTGAGTACAATCCCAAATCCAGACCTTAAGCCCTGGCAAGTGAACCTGCTCTTCAAAGATGATGCAATGGATTTTGATGAGGATGGTTACTATGCAACGCTCCTTGACCTGCACCGGAAAAAGAACATCAATATTACGGAAAAACCCGGGGGAAAGGGAGTTGAGATCCGGGTCCTTTCAGGCACATCCGCGGATCCCTACGAACAGCGTGTCCTTAATTTCGTTGCGGGAGTGTCTGAGAACGGGGTGCTTGATACCACGCAAATCGAGGCATTGGCAAAAGATGCCCGGAAAAATACTGCTTCCGAAGAAAAAGCCCTGAAGTACCAGCGGATGCTCAAGGATGTCACCGTACGGGCGGACCCGGCGCTCCCGGGACAGTATATTGTTGACGGCAGGGAGCATATTGTCCCCGTCCTGCTTCTGGCAATCGTGCTGCTTGCCGTATCCATCATCCTTGTATTCGTGCTGCCGATGCAGTCTGCCCTGATCATTCCGGCAGTAGTTCTCTTTGCAATCGTGCTTGTCCAGACGATCATCGCAGTTTTTGCCCCGTCAACCCTCTTTGGTCACTGGAAGGACGACCGCTATAAGGAAAGACTGGAATGGGAGTCATTTGCCCATTTCCTTTCCGACCTTGCGATGATGAAGAAATATTCACCTGCTGACCTCTCGATGTGGGGCGAATGGCTCGTGTACGGCACGGCACTTGGTGTGGGTGAAAGTGTGGAACGTGCGATGAAGGCGTTCAATGTCAGTATACCCGAAACAGGAGTTCCCGTTGGTGTTGTGGGGATAAATCATGCATTTATCCCGCTCATGTACTTTACCCCGCCGAGCCATGGCAGCTCCGGAGGGCATGGTGGGTTCGGGGGCGGTGGCGGCTTTGGTGGCGGAGGGGGTTTTGGCGGTGGGGGCGCGGGCGGGCGGTAATCCCCTGATTATTTTACTGCCCCCTCGCAGTAATATCCGTTAAAATCCCAGAATTTTTCTTTAATTTCAGATTTCTTTGATATTCTATCCTTTTTTTGAAAAACAGTCCCTTTGGTCCGCAGTATTATGATAAAAGGAAAATTATCTTATGGATCAGCACGATCACTCCTTTATGGGAGATGAATCAGGCAACAAGGTCACATTCGTAGAGAACCAGGAGACATCGCCCATATACGGGGAGAAAGGCTTCTGCGCCGTCAGGAAATCGGGCGGCACCTATCGCTTTGAGTCCCGTAGTATCAATGAGTTACGCGATTTCATCAAGGATACCGAGATTGCCTGGATCGATTATGTTGTTGAGGATGTTGATAACGAGGTTATGGCAACCGCAACCGCGCTTGGGTTCTCTGAACTTTTGATGCGGAACCTGCTCAAGGACCAGCGGAACGGGTATGAGGACTTTGACGATGAACTGGGGTTGCTCATCCCGGCAATCTTCATGCAGGGCTTTGACGTCAGGCTTGAACCACTCTTCATCCTCATCAAGCATAATTTCATTGTAACGCTCCATACCCGAGAGGTCAAGCGTTTATTCAGGGTCCGGCGCTATGCCGAAACGTTCCTGCGCAAGATCCCCGACGGGAGCCTTCCCGGTGATAAAATCACGCTCCTCCTCATCAGGATCATCGATGAGAACAACTCCCGGAACTTCGATTACCTTGCAAGCATTGAAGGTCATGGTGACCAGCTGAGCCGTGAACTTACGGATCCCAAGACACCGCGGGACGTAATCGGCCCCAAGATCTATGATATGAAACATGCACTGATCGTCTACCTCGGCGGGCTCTGGGCGACCGTCGATACGTTAAGCTCGCTGCGGTACGGCGATGCGGAGCTCATGACCGACGAAGAGAAGATCCTCGACCGCATCAATGCGTTGATTGCCGAGGTGCAGGCGCAGATCGGGCTTGCAGAGCACCTCTCCGAAGTCCTCGCAAGCGGTCTTGAGGTGCTCCAGTCTATCTACAACAACCAGCTCCAGATCCTGAACAACAAACTGGCGCTTCTTGGAGCATACCTGGCAATTATCGCCACTGCCCTCCTCGTGCCGAATACTATCGCAACGGTTGCAGGAAACCCAATGTTCCAGTTCACTCCGGAAGACAAACCTCTTTACCTTGCGGTAATTGTCATCTCCACGGTTGTTTCCACCATTGTTGCATATCTGGCTGTAAAGCGGCTCGGTCTCCTGCCATCCAAGCCCGATTAATGCCCCTGCCCCGGCTCATCGACTGTCAAATACACATGAGGAAACCCGCAATCAAAGGCATCGGATGAACCATCACGCAAACAATATGAACATGAGAAAGGGAACCTGATACTATGCAATACGCGGAGGGGCAGATCGGCAGGGTCTTTGTTGTGCGCATTGATGACGGTGAAGATTTTCTCGTCTCGATGCGCCGGTTCATCATTGACAAGGGCATTCAGTCCGGGTCTGTCATTTTCCTTGGCGCGTTGATGAACGGGAGGATGGTAACCGGTCCTGAGGAGCCGGTCATCCCCCCGGTTCCCCACTTTGTCATGTTCGAGGGGGGCTGGGAGGTGTTCGGGGTGGGCACGATCTATCCAGGCGAAGGCGGGCCACACCTTCATTATCACGCCTCTGTAGGGCGCGCCGGTCACGCCCTTACCGGCTGCCTGCGGGAGAAAGCGACGACCTATCTTATTGTTGAGGCAGTCATCCTGGAATTTACCGGCCTGCAGGGAAGACGCGAGTTCGACGAACATACCCAGACGAACCTTCCTGTTTTTGGCAATAAAGAGAAGGAAGATGAAGGTAAGAAAACCTCCAAATCTCCGCAGACTCCGCCCGATTCAGCAAAGGCACCCGAGCCCGAACCCAAAGATGAGCTGCCCACCGGATTGGCAGATATCATACGGGACCTGACCCAGCGCTGATCCCCGCATCCCCGTTTTTACCACCCCGGAATTATTTATACTGCAGGTTCACATGCTGATCATCTCAGCATGATCCCGCAACCCCCTTTTCTTCCCATGTCGATAAAGGAAGCTGGCAGACTCGGCATCTCCCAATTCGATATTATCCTTGTGACCGGCGACGCGTATGTCGATCATCCGTCTTTTGGGACTGCACTGATTGGAAGGGTGCTCTGGGACGCAGGGTATACCGTTGGCATAATCGCACAACCGGGCTGGAAATCTGATCGGGATTTTACCTCGCTTGGCACCCCCCGCCTTTTTTTCGGTGTGTCGTCAGGCAATGTCGATTCGATGGTGAATAACCTCACCCCGAACCTCAAACGGCGCAGCCGGGATGTATATTCGCCCGGTGGAATTCCGAACCGCCCTGATCGTGCAACCCTGGTATATTCAGACCGGGTCCATGCCCTCTACCCGGATATCCCTATTATTCTCGGGGGCATCGAAGCGAGCCTGCGGAGGTTTGCCCATTATGATTACTGGCAGGACCGGGTCCGGCAATCGATCCTTGCCGATGCACCTGCAGATCTCATAATTTTTGGTATGGGCGAGCGTCAGGTGTGCGAGGCTGCCCGGCAACTTGAAAGGGGCAAATCCGCAAACGAGATCCGCGATATTCGCGGCACATCTTACAAAATGGAAATTTCCGGGTGGCGCGGGTTTTCACAGGAAGGCATCATCGAATTACCCTCCTTTTCAGAAGTCTCACAGGACAAAACTGCATATGCCCGTGCATTCGCCCTCCATTATGCTGAACAGGACCCCGTGCGGGGCCGTGCAGTTGCCCAACCACATCCTAAGACAATAATTATCCAGAATCCTCCCGCACTCCCCCTCACAACCGAAGAGCTCGATCATGTCTATGAACTGCCTTTCAGCCGCAGGGCTCACCCGTCATACCATCTGCCGGTCCCCGCACTTGAACCCGTGCAATTCTCCATCACCAGTCACCGGGGTTGTTTTGGCGGATGCTCGTTCTGTGCACTTACCCATCACCAGGGAAGGATCATCCAGAGCCGGAGTGCGGAATCAATCGTACGCGAAGTGGAGCGCATGGCAAAGATGCCGGAATTCAAAGGAATCGTTCAGGATGTGGGGGGGCCAACCGCAAACATGTACGGGCTTTCCTGCCCGCAATGGGAAATGAGGGGGACATGTCCGGATAAACGTTGCACTCCGGCATGCCAGAACCTTACCACAAGCCATGCCCGGCAGCTTGAGCTTTTACGACGCTTGCGAAATATTCCCGGGGTCAGGAAGGTGTTTGTGAGCTCCGGGGTTCGCTACGATCTTGTCCCTGCCGATGACATGGAATACCTGTCCGAGCTCTGCGAGCACCATATTTCAGGGCATCTCAAGGTCGCCCCCGAACATATCTCCCCGCACGTCACTTCCTGCATGAACAAGCCAGACGGGGAGGTATTTGAAATGTTCCGGGCCCGTTTTGAAAAGATCCAGCAGGGCAGGAGGAAGCGGCAGTATCTTCTTCCGTACTTCATGTCAGGCCACCCCGGTTGCACAATTCCGGATATGGTTGATCTTGCGCTCTATATCCGTGACCACAACCTGTATACCGAGCAGGTGCAGGAATTCACTCCCACTCCGATGAGTGTTTCCACGTGTATGTACTATACCGGACTCAATCCTTTTACCCTCAAACCGGTTTATATACCCAAGGGCCGGGAGAAAAAGATCCAGCGGGCGATGCTGCAGTATCGGGATCCGAAAAACCGATCGCTTGTCGATGAGGGATTAAAGGTTGCAGGACGGGGCGGTCCGGAACTTCTCTTTTGACCCCCGCCGGATTATGTTTTCGGTTTAGTCACCGCACCCGCTACCTGCTTCATCGTCACCGTCACCGTCTTTTCAAACGGGATCGACCAGCCGGTGATCACGGCATCGACAACCGCACAACCCCTGATCGTGATATGCAGGCCGCCTTTGGCAACAAACGCCGCCAGCGCCCGGAGGATGGCCGTGTTGCGCGAGGTGACCGGAACGGTGATCACCGTGGTGTCCCGCGCCAGGATCGAGATAGCGCCAGTGTTCCCGTTTGCGATCTCCTGCTGGCGATCACCATCCCTTATGAGAACGAGAAACGGGATCTCCCGCAGGGTGACGCCAACGGGATTGAGATTCCGGATCCCGATCGCCACGTCAAGGTCGAGGGATGCCAGCGAAACAGCCCGTATCTTTGCACCCTCCAGTGTTACCACAGGCTCATGCAGAATCGGCATAGTACCAGCGTACGGCAGGCTGGCTTTTAATACTGCAGGTCTGCCAGCAGGAACCCGATGCCTGTACATCCACCCTCCGGAATCCGTCTGATGTTGCCGTTCCCTATCTTCTCGCCCGCAGTTCACTTTTTATTTCAGGTTCAGTATCCGAATTGCCAGCCACGCCGCATTTTCCCCGTTATCCACGCCCACGCAGGCAACCGGCACACCTTTGGGCATCTGGGCGATCGCAAGGAGTGCGTCAAGCCCGTTGAGCGCCCCGCTGACCGGTACACCGATCACCGGTTTATCTGTCTTTGATGCGATCACGCCGGGCAGTGCAGCGGAGAGTCCGGCAATTGCAATGTACACTTTGCAGGTGCTTCCTTTGATGTACGCGTCCAGTTTGTCCGGGTCCCGGTGAGCGGAGATCACCTGATCATCATATGACACCCTGTTCTCGCCAAGGACTTTTTTCACTTTTTCTGTAATCGCGCTATCCGAAGTGGACCCGGAAATAATCGCTACATCTGCCATATCTGCCATCCAAACTTATATCCTGTTTATTTTAATATACTATGGGCAGATCCACATGGAAAAAGAACCACTCCTGATGTTGCCGGGCCCTGTGCCGATGCCGGAACGTGTCCGGTACGCGATGATGCGTCAGGCAATCAACCACCGGAGCGCCGAGTTCGGTGCAGTCTATTCCGACTGCGTGCGGGTGCTCAAGACCGTTTTTGGGACTGCAAACGACCTCTTTGTGATCAGCGGCTCCGGGACCGCAGGTATGGAAGCGGCGGTCGCAAATTTCGGACGGGACAAGGATATCGCCTGCCTTGTCAACGGAAAGTTTGGTGAGCGACTCTACAAAATAAGCCAGCGCTATGGAAAGGCACACGAGATCGCATCCGACTGGGGGACCCCGCTCAATCTCGGAGCGCTTGAAGAACGGCTCGAGCAGGGTGCACAGGTTGTCACGCTCGTCCATAATGAGACATCAGCCGGTATCAAGAACCCGGCGCAGGAAGTAGGAAGGCTCGCCCGGAAGCACGACGCCCTCTTTGTGATGGACGGCATCACGTCCATTGGGGGTGATGTTGTGGAAGCCGATGCATGGGGAGTGGATGTTGCCATCGTGGGGTCCCAGAAGTGCCTCGCTGCGCCGGCAGGATTGGCCGCAGTCTCGGTGAGCAGCAGGGCATGGGACCGGCTCTGCAAAAACCCGCCGTACTACCTTGACCTTGCCGCATACAGGAAGAGCGCCGGCAGCAAACCGATGGAGACGCCCTACACCCCGGCAGTCCCGCTCTTTTTAGCTCTCCGCGAGGCGTGCCTTATCGTCGAGGAAGAGGGGATTGCCAACCGGATCGCACGCCACCAGAGGATGGCGAGAGCGGTAAGGGCAGCGGCAAAGGCATGGGGGCTATCTCTGTACCCGAAGATTGATACGAAGCATGAGTACTCCACTACGGTTTCAGCGATTTCGTATCCTGATGGAGTTAAAGATTCCGAGATGCGGGACATCATCAGGAAGATGGGCATCATCATTGCAGGAGGGCAGGA
>CAZNIL010000001.1:81856-91069 GCA_964573085.1 uncultured Methanoregula sp. | reverse complement strand
AGCCAGAGAATGTACGGATACAGCTTCTCCGAGATCGAAAAGGAGATCCTGTTCCATAACAGGGATCTTGGTTTTGTCCGGCCCGCCAATACGGAAGGCACCGTCTTTTACCTTGATCCTTCCCCGTTCTTGAAAACGCCGAAGCGGGAGGTGTATGTCGCCCTCTGCCCGCCCCCGCAGAAAGGAGCGCTCGTCCGGGTCGTTGTATCGGAAACCCGCGAGGAGATTCTGAAGGATCGCACCGGATATTACCGGCTCCTCATTCATTCTGTCACATCCTTTGACCCTGTCGACCCGGCAACACTGATCCGGCACAACCCCCTGCTCCGTCCCGATGAAGTGACCGGTTTTTTCAGCCTGCCGTTCATCGGGGAAGAAGAGATCGTGGACGGGATTGCCATGTGCTCTGCCCTGTATGCAATCTCTTCTCCCCCGCTTCCGGAGCAGAGAGGCGGGATCAATGCAGCGGTACTGGGAAGATCACGGCAATGGGCCGGGTTCAGGCGCAGCATGGACATCATCCCCGCTGAACTAAGACGGGAGTCATCGGACTTCTTCTACCGACTCTCCCTGCGCGAAGAGGATTATTCAAACCTCCCGAGCCGCGAGATCAGCCTTGCGTTTCTCAACCCGGAGCGTGTTCCCATGCACATCCCGCTCGTCCTCGATGTTGAAATGAAAAATCTCTCCCGGTACAAAGAAACACACGAGGTCCAGAAGCCGCTGGTAACGGCATTCATGCTCGATGCGCTGCTGATGCAGCCCGTAGTACCGGACAACCTTCAGGGATCAATGATTGACACGATGTACGAGCTGGTCTCCGATGTGAAAGGATCAGGCAGTATCCCCTACACCCAGGACTTTAATGCCCTCATCCCCCGCCTCGGAGCTTCGTTTGCCCGGTACAATGCACGATTCACGGTTAAAAGCGACGATATACGAAAGGGCGTCGACCTGTGGTCGGATATGTTCTACCGGGCGAAAAAAATCGTTTCGACCCAGCATCCCGTTTCCCAGCTGTACCGGCTGAGCGATGCGGCACGACGATTGTATGTTGACTTAAACGATCTCTACGGCATCGAAAATCCGATCATGGTTGCAGAGATCCCCGTTCATATCTCCGGAGGAAAAAACCCGTACCATTATGAGGAGGCACTGGATGATCTCAACCGGCAGGGGCTTATCATCCGGCTGAACCATAGTACTATCAAGCTCCTTGACTTCGGGAAGCAGTGTCTGTCCTGAATGCAGACCAAGGGATCAGTAGTTAAGAAATACTTGACAACTGCTCTGGCAGCAAGTCTTTCACGTACAAAACCATTAGCGCTTCCCATGCCACATTGAGTACAATAAAAGGACACGCTCTCATGCTTATCAGATTTGAAACGTATTCCGATAGGAAATATGTTTGCGCCCGGGGCATCGGTGTCGATATCTTCACACAGGGAAAGACCCTTGAAGAACTGATGGCAAACCTCCGCGAGGCCGTGGAGCTCCACTTCGCTGATGAGATTGAGAGAGGGGAGACCATCCGCATCCTTGCACTGTCCGAAACAGAGGTCGGTACCGTTGCCCGGGCTTCCGGTTGTTAGCTGAATAAAAATCCCACAAATACCTAGACCTGCCTGATGAATCGCTCCATCGCGGGCAGGCACCCGGGATTTTTCACATCAGAGGAAATGAGATCAATTTTTCTCGTATGCTTCCAGAAAAGCATCCCGGGAAATCCCGGCCTGCGTACAGATTGTGCGCAGGGTCGATCCCTTGATTGTCTCGTGGTTCGGGATGGTCATGGGTGTTTTCGTGCCGTCAGAGTTTGGGCGTTCGAGCGCGATGTGGTTCCCCACCCGTACGACATGGAATCCGAGCGACTGGAATGACTGGATGACCCGCTGCTTTCGAGCATCATGCGGGAATTTCATTCAGACAACAACCTCGGCAAGTCTCGTGTCGATGATCTCGTCATCGGAAAAGGCTTCCTTGCCAAAGGTCTCGATGTGAAACCGGATCGCAGACGTGACATCGGCAACGGCTTCGTCATACGTATCGCCTTCACCGATGACAACGCCTTTCATGCCGACGGGATATGCAATGTAGCCGTCAGGATGTTTCTCGACAATGATCTTGAAGGGCTGCATGAAAAATTCCGATCCTTACTGTTCATAGGTGCCGGGAAATAATAAGGAGATCGCTGTCCAAAAGATACGGGAAAATCAAAACCTAAAAAATTCAAGAGGGCAGGAGTCAGCGCATCACAACGAATCGATACTGATGCCCGAGAAGTCCTGTGCCATTTCTTTGATATCTTTGACCCCGAACGCAGTCTGCACGGCGTTTATCTCCAGCTGAATCGCAACATCGCAGACGTAATCGAGGATATCGACCGAGAGCTCCTTTTTAATCTTGCTCTTTTTTATCTGGTCGAGCAGGTGCGCCATCTTCTCCGGGCTTTCCATCCGGAGCTTGGCAAGGCTCATGACACACATGTAGATACGGGTCAGGTTCCTGTCTGTCCCGGTGATGGTGTCAAAGAAGTTTTTAATCACCTGCGCCTGGTATATCTCTCCAGCCATTACCCACCTCCTGCCACATTGAGGGTAATTCCTCTGTTATTAACCATCTGCTTAAAAGGTTTCCGATAAAAACGGGCTTTTTACAGGAAAACAGGGAGTTTCAACAGGCTTTTTTCACAAAACGCGGCGATCCTGTCAGACATCTGTATGACAAACGTCATACTGCATCGGGAACCCCCGCACACAAGATCCTGGACAGGCATGAAGGGGCATGAACTCCGGGGTGCAGGTATGCTGCACCAGTCCTGCCGCTCACTTTGCCGTGCTCACGATCTTTATGATGTCGCCATCTTTCAGGATGTGGCTCTCCTTGATCCGCATCTTGGTACGGGCATCGATCGCGTACAGGAATCCCTTACCGATATCCGTGTGCACCTGGTATGCAAGATCATGGGGCGTGGAACCTCTCCGCATCAGGAAGGCATCCGGCAGCACATCCCCCTGCTTGTTGCAGAAATGGTTCTCATCCTCCACCGGGTAAACGACAATCATGTCGAGGAGTTCGAAAACAGCACGGTTGATCGCCTGCTGGACACCGGTGCCTTTACACTGTTTCATGACTTCCGCGATCTTTGCAAGGCCGGCTTTCTGGGCGAGGGAGAGCGAAGCTTCGTTGGCAACCTTGAACTGCTCATCGCCCGGCAGGTACTGGATCACGTGGGCAGCCGCTGCATTGCGCAGCGCCAGCTCTGATGCCGCGCTGGCAAACGCAACCTTCTGTGCGGCAAGTTTTGTACGCAGGGCAGGAGGAATCTCATCGGACTTGTTCCCCACGACCAGCATGGGTTTTGAGATCTTCACGATCTCCGCGCAGAGCGGGACGAGATCTTCGATCGTCGCATGCACGAGATCGAGTCTGAGCTTCAGTTCCACGTCACGCACATCCTCGGTCGTGATGCCAAGGCCGGTGAACGTTTCGGCAATGCCCTGTTCTATCGCAGCACCCTTCCCCTGCGACTGGCGGTTGATCCGTGTCCAGTGCTTGTCAAGGATACCGTGGACCCACATCGTCATCTCGAACAGGAGGAAGGCGACATCCGTTTCCGGATCATGGTTGCCGGCACCCACGGGATTCCCCTCGCTATCCGTCCCGCCGCTGGCATCAATAATGTGCAGGATTGCATTCGCCTGCCGGAGGCTGTCAAGGAACTGGTTGCCCAGCCCCTTACCCTTGTGGGCGTCAGGCACGAGCCCGGCAACATCGATAAGGTTGACAGCAACGAAGCGGTTGCCATCCGTGCAGTGCGTGCACGTGACCTTCAGGTCGGTACAGGCACACTTCGTCCGCACATAGGCAACGCCGAAATTCGGGTTGATGGTGGTGAACGGGTAGTTGGCAATCTCGGCATTCGCCATCGTGGCCGCCTTGAAAAAGGTCGATTTTCCGCAGTTGGGTTTTCCTGCAAGCGCTAAGGTAATCATTGTCCTTCCTTCTGTTAATGGGTATTATGGGATACCGGATACATGTAGTGCAATCTGACAAAGCTTTTCTTGCCTGTTTATTAAAATGTAAGTATGGCATTTGTTCAAAAATCAATATTTTATTTCGATAAACCCGGGGAGGCAAATACCCGTGACGCAATCCGTTTCGCTATCGAGCGTGCAAAAGAACTGGCTATTAAAAAAATTGTTGTCGCGAGCACATCCGGAGCGACGGCAAAACAATGTCATGAGGCGCTGAAAGGGACCGGGCTTCAACTTGTCATCGTTACCCACGTCATGGGATTTTCAAAACCCGGTGAATGGGAGTTTGATGCAGGGTTGGCAGCCGGGTTAAGAAAAGAAGGCGTGCTTATTGTCACCGGCACTCATGCATTGTCCGGGCTCGAACGGGCCATCTCGAGGTCCAAAAGAATCGGAGGCGGCTCGCGCACCGAAGCGATCGCTGAGGCACTCCGCCGTGTAGTCGCCGTGGGGCTGAAGGTAGCAGTCGAATGTGTCCTGATCGCTGCTGACAATGGCGCGGTTGGCGTGGACGAGGAAGTCATCGCAATCGGGGGAACGATAAGCGGTGCGGATACGGTATGTGTAATCCGTCCCGCACATACAGCAAACTTCTTTGACATCCAGGTGCGGGAGATCGTCGCTATGCCACGGGTCCGTTGATCATGTCACTTTCCGCACTCAGGGACACCATCGATCTCCTTGCACGGATACCCGTTCTCTGGATCCCGGGGATTGTCTGCGGGGCTCTTGCAGCATTCCTCTGGCTGGTGCTCACCACATCCGGCACTTTTTTTGCCGGAAGGTTTCTCGTCATCTTCTCCCTTGTCGGGCTTTTTTTCATCATCGGCATGCTTGCGGCAATACAAAAAAAAGGGTCCACGTTCAGGAACATGCTTGCCGATGGTGCCCGGTATTATTTCAGGGTGCTTGTCCCCACACTGGTGGTAGCTTTTGGTAATGTTCTCATCTTCATCCTCGTGATCCTCACCCTTACCCTGTTTGGTCTTACTCCGAATGCAGGACTGCTCACGTTTCTGTTCTTTGGAGTACTACTCCCGACAGTAATGCTCACCTTTTTTTACGACACCGCGGTGATTTTTGAAGGGAAAAAAGTGTTTGAATCTCTTGAGCGAAGCATCGAAGTTGTAACCGCTCACTTGGGGGAAGTCATCCTTTTTTTTATAGGTTGCCTGCTGATTTTCTGTTCAGTCAGTTTTGCCATGATGATCATCTGGTCTGCATTTCTTGCTGACCAGCTCGAGCCGATCACCCGGTATAATGAGACACAGCTCCAGTCATTTACGCCTGACCAGCTTATCGGTCTGATAGGCCAGGACGGCGTCTGGATAACCGCACTCATCATCTTCTGCTGGATTGCCATCCTCATCCCCGTCCTTTACACGTACAAAGCCTGTTTCTACCGCTTGGTTTCCGGAAAAATTGCACACGTAGAGCAGCAGGTCGGGGAGTTCGACAGCAAGGGACGCTGGTACAAATATTGAGTGATACTCTTTTAGCTCGAAAACCGGCACTATCCTTTTTTAAATTTTTATCAATAAAAAGAGGGCAACAGCAAATATCCCGCCACTGAGGGTAGCGAGCAGGTTTGTGCCTGCATTGCCAACATAGCCTTTATTCTCAAGCGTTGCTCCAACGAGGCTGTCAATGTTGGTCCCTGCAAACCCGGCGATCGTACAGATAATGAGCATCCACGGTGTTATGATATTGAGGAAGAGGGCAACACCGCATACCAGGAACCCTCCGGCAAGCGCAACAAGTTCCCCGGTCATGGTCACGCCGCCATTGGTGCCGATAGGGACTTTTTTTAACGTGGTTATCATGTAGGGAGTCCCCCCGGTGACACCAATCTCGCTTGCCATCGTATCGGCGGTGGCTGTCGCCACGCAGCCGATATAGAGCACGATAAATTCCGGCCGGACAAAAACACCATACAGCACAGCTGCAGCTGCTGCAACAATTCCGTTCGCAAAGACATTGCGATAGCCCCGTGCTCCTCCCTGTCCCTGTTCGATACCGAGCTTCTTCTTATATTCATATTTGTAGCGCGTTGAGATGGACCCGAGGATGAAAAACGCCAGCATGACCATAAACCATCTCGCGTCTGCAAAGACGATCAGGATAATGCCAACGAGTGCTGCAGAAAACAGCCCTGACAGGTCCGCGGTCCTGAACCTGAACGCAAAATAGCCAAACGTGAACGCAACGATGACCGCTATGACCACCATCTGCAGGTCTGCCTTGTAATTCAGCTCATCGATCAGGTACATTGTCATCGCGATTCCCAGCCCTTCGATGACCAGTGAATCCTCGTATTTGAGCAGGATCACTTTGAGAAGCACTGCGGTAATGATCCCAAAAATAATGATAAGCGGAACCATCCGGTTGAGGTAAACCATGACAAGGACGGCTGCCCAGGATGTGGAGATGATATAATAAAGGTAGGTGTTCAAATCATCGGCACCCGTACCAAAGACAATTTCTCCCATGACGAGGATCGCAAGCGTGCACGCAAAATAGAATAATGGGAGGAGCCCAAATCCATAGAGAGCGGCAAGCACGATGAAGGCGTAACTGAGATATTTGGTTGCATAGAAACGGAACAGGACAAGAGAATAAAAGATCACAATTAGTCCCATAAGCCATGCAGGTTGCAGGACCGGTGCAATCAGGACCGTGAAAAATGCGAGCACTGCGGCAAGCAGCAACCCATGACGCCGTTCCATTGCGTTACTATGGTCACTGTGATAACAAGAATTTGTTCATGCACGTGCCAGACGTTTTTTCGAGCGACCGTGAAGTGCATTGACGCATGATCTATAATTTTTTCGATTACTATATGTGATTTCACGACCAATCTTCTGCCAAATGGCATCATCTGATCAACTTCCGAAAACCTATGAATTTACCGCTGTTGAGGAAAAATGGCGTGCAGCATGGCGGGATGAAGATTTCTTTTTTGACCGGAATTCTACAAAACCGCAGTTCGTCATCGATACCCCGCCCCCGTACCCGACAGGAAATTTTCATATCGGCAATGCGCTGAACTGGTGCTACATCGATTTTTTCGCCCGGTACAAGCGGATGAAAGGCTTCAACGTGATGTTCCCGCAAGGGTGGGACTGCCACGGGCTCCCGACAGAAGTCAAGGTAGAAGAGATCAATAAGATCACCAAAAACGACGTCTCGCGCGAGGAGTTCCGGCGGATGTGCCGGGAGCTGACCTTAAAAAACATCGCGCAGATGCGGCTTACGCTGCGCAGGATGGCGTTCTCGATTGACTGGAGCAACGAGTACGTCACGATGATGCCAGAGTACTACAGCAGGACGCAGCTCTCCTTTTTACGCATGCTTGCTGCCGGTTACATCTACCAGAGCGAGCACCCGGTTAACTACTGCACCCGGTGCGAGACGGCGATCGCGTTTGCTGAGGTTACGTACGAGGAGCGGGGCACCCAACTCAACTACTTCGATTTTAACGGGATCGAGATCGCAACTACACGCCCCGAGCTGCTTGTTGCCTGCGTGGCGGTTGCCACCCACCCGGCTGACGAGCGGTACTATTCTTTGAAAGGAAAGCATCTGACCGTCCCGATCTTTGGCCACAGCGTTCCCATAATCCAGGACGAGGCTGTTGATCCGGAATTCGGGTCCGGCGCGGTCATGATCTGTACGTTTGGAGACAAGCAGGACGTCCACTGGTGGAAGCAGCACAACCTTGCACTGCGGAGGGCGATTGATCGCCAGGGAAAGATGACCAGCCTTGCCGGGAAATACGCGGGGCTGAACACGCAGGAATGCAGGAAGGCCATCCTTGCCGATATGAAGGCAGGAAATATCCTGCACAGGCAGGAGCAGCTGGCCCAGCGGGTGGGCACCTGCTGGCGTTGCAAGACCCCGATCGAGATTTTATCCGAGCGCCAGTGGTTCGTGAAAGTCAAGCCGGATGAGATCCTGAACGCAGCCCATGAGATCGCGTGGTACCCGGAGCACATGCTGCGCAGGATGGAGAACTGGACGTCCCAGATGGAATGGGACTGGTGCATCTCCCGGCAGCGGATCTTTGCTACCCCGATCCCGGTCTGGTTCTGCAAAAAATGCGGGCAGATCGCAGTCCCCGATGAGAAAGATCTGCCGGTCGATCCCACGCTGGCAAAACCAGACCATCCCTGCAAAACGTGCGGTAGTACCGAATTTGCAGGTGAGGAAGATGTGCTTGATACGTGGATGGACTCGTCCATCTCCGTGCTCAACGTCACAGGATGGGACGGGAGCGGGATCCCGAAGATCTTCCCCGCCCAGATCCGACCGCAGGGCCATGACATCATCCGGACATGGGCGTTCTACACCATCCTCCGGTCGGTCGCGCTCACCGGCAAACGCCCGTGGGACCAGATCGTGATCAACGGCATGGTGCTGGGCGAGGACGGGTTCAAGATGTCCAAGAGCCGGGGCAACATCATCATGCCCGAAGAGATCCTCGGCAAGTACGGCGCCGACGCGCTACGGCAATGGGCGGCGACCGGAGCCGCGACGGGTTCGGACATCATGTTCAACTGGAACGACGTCGTCGCTGCATCGCGGTTCCAGACCAAGATGTACAACATCGCAAAATTCGTCCTGCTCCATCTTGAGAAAGATGGCGTGGACGAGAACGCAACGGTCACTGCGCTTTCTGACCGCTGGCTGCTTGCCAGACTCTCGGACACTACGGAAAAGGTCACGGAAGCCATGGAGAAGTACCTGTTCGATGACGCGCTCCGCGCCATCCGTGAGTTCGCGTGGGACGTGCTTGCCGACAACTACATCGAGCTGGTCAAGGGCAGGCTGTACGCAAAGGATGCCTCCCGGAAAGGTGCTGTGCGGGCGCTTGCGACAGCCTACGACGCGTTGCTGCGGATGCTTGCCCCGTTCACACCGTATTTTGCCGAGGAATGTTACTCATATCTGAACAAAGGAAGCGTCCATAAACAGCCCTGGGTTGCCTTCACGTATGATGACACGCAGGCACGCGCCGAGGGAGACATACTCGTAAAAGTAGTAGCCGGGGTGCGGAAGTTCAAGCACGATAACGGGTTCGCACTCAATGCACCACTTGGAAAAGTGACGATTTATGCTCCCCACACCGTCAATGATGAAGGCGACACGGCACGTACCCTGAACGCAGATGTCCACT
>CAZNIL010000001.1:74617-81756 GCA_964573085.1 uncultured Methanoregula sp. | reverse complement strand
CACACCGTCAATGATGAAGGCGACACGGCACGTACCCTGAACGCAGATGTCCACTGGCGGACCGATACAGCAAAACTCGACCGGGTAATTGCGGATATCGAATTTGACCGTTCGGTTGTCGGGCCAGCATTCCGTAAACAGGCGCAGGCATTTATGAATGCCGTCAGGGCACTCCCGCCAGAACACCTGGAGCACCCGCCGGACACCATCAATCTTGACGGCACCGAAATCGGGATCCCGGCAAACGCATTTACCCTGAAATTTTCCTACATGGAAGAAGGGGCAAAGGTCGATGTTCTCAGCGTTGGCGGCGTGATCGTGACGATCCAGTGTAGTTCCGCGACAGACGCTCTGTCGCGCAGTTACAAAACTGCCTGATCGCACCGGCAACAAACTGGCGTATCTCTTCTTTTTCTCTTGTAGCATCGATAATTACAAACCGGGACGGTTCATTGCGGGCAAGCACAAGATAATTTTCCTGTACTTTTTCAAGAATTTCTTTTCGTTCAAAATGCTCCCGCCCGCTCTTTGCTTCAAGGCGTTCAAGTGCCATCCCGACAGGTATGATAAAAAGGAATGTCCTGTCGGGAACGATCGTCCAGCCGTTGTGGAGCGCCTTGAGCCATACCAATGGTTCGGGAATGATATTCTCTAATGTCGCTGACTGGTACGCGTACCGGCTGTCGGTGTACCGGTCCGAGATCACGATCCTGCCATCCGCAAGTGCCGGGCGGATCACGGTAGCAAGGTGCGCCGCATGGTCGGCAACAAAGAGGAGGGCTTCGGTCACCGGATCCGCCTGTTCGGCAATTGCCCGCCTCACCGAATCCCCCACCCAGGTCGCGCCGGGTTCCCGGGTGAAGACGGGGTCGAGATCAACGAGCAGCTCTCTAAGGCCGGAATGGAGCGTGCTCTTTCCCGTGCCGTCAATACCTTCGAGCGTGATCAGCACATGCATCCCTCCTGTACCCATGGCAGCGGAATTTTTCCTTTGTGGACTGCGGTTGCAACGATCGCGCCGTCAAATCCCGCATCATCGAGCCGGTGCAGGTCATCACTGGTTGCCACACCACCACCATACAGCAGTTTTCCTGAATACACGGAACGCAGCGAACGGAGACCTGATACTTCAATTCCGCCTTGCGTTCCGACTGCACCGAGGTTCAGGATGATGCAGCCCTCAAATCCCAGCCGGTCCGCTTCCACAAGGACATCCACCGGATTACGACCTGACGGGATCACCTTTCCGTGCTTGATATCGAGCGAGAGAAAACCACCCTTGTATCGCGAGAGATTATCGCCACAGGTTTCTGTCCCGATCACGTTCATGATATGTTCTCCTTTGAGATACTCATCCGGTGTCCGGACCCCCCTGTCGACATAACAGCAGGAAACCCTGTGTGCGCATGCCCGGATTACATCATCATGGGATCCGGTCTTTTCAATCCGGTCGAGATCGGCGATGTACAGGTACCTGGGCCGGAGTTCCTCAATATACCTGATGGGTTCTGAGGTGGCACAAATCCCCCAGTCCAGCGGCAGGTAGGTGGTGCGGTTACCCGCTTTTCCATGCACGACTGCACCATGCCGCAAATCCATTGCAAGAATCAGGTCCATGCCTAACGCAATCACTATTAGCAAAAACGATCATTAAAGTTTATGCAATTGTTGGTCAGCCCCAGCAACATCGACGAAGCGCGCAGCTCTGTTGCCGCCGATATTATCGACGTGAAAAAACCGTCTGAAGGATCACTTGGCGCCAACTTCCCATGGGTGATCAAAGAGATCAAATCCTTTGCCCAGAAACCCGTGAGTGCAGCGATCGGTGACTTTCCCTACAAACCCGGGGGGGCCTCACTCGCTGCATATGGCGCTGCCTGCGCAGGTGCTGACTATATCAAGATCGGGCTTGCGTTCGATGGTGCATCGCGGGCGCGTGACATGATCGCAGCAGTGGTAAAAGCAGTGAAAGATGAATTCCCACAAAAAAATGTTGTCATTGCCGCGTATTCCGACTTCAAAAGGATGGGCACTATTTCTCCGTATGAGATGGCGCCGATTGCCGCTGAACTCGGTGCAGATATTGCAATGGTGGACACAGGGATCAAGGATAATAAAAGCACATTTGAGTTCATGACCGAATCGGACCTGGCATCTTTCACTTTGACAAACACCCAACTTGGCTTGAAAACGGCCCTTGCCGGATCGCTGCGGTTCGAAGATATTGCGATGTTGAAAAGGATCAATCCGGATATTATCGGTGTGCGGGGCATGGTCTGTGGTGGAGACCGGAACTCCACGATCAGAGAAGACCTGATCGCAACCGCACTTACCATGATCAGGTGATGTATGTTTACTGAAAAACTGGAAGTGCCTCTTTCCCTCACGTTTGATGACGTTCTGCTGGAACCGGCAGCCTCGGAACTTGAACCTGCGGAAGTGGATGTCAGGTCGCGGTTTTCCAAAAGGATCGCGTTGAACATTCCGCTTGTCAGTTCCGCAATGGATACCGTTACGGAATCAGGAATGGCGATCGCACTCGCACGTGAGGGAGGCATCGGTGTCATCCACCGTAACATGACCCAGGAGAGCGAACTGCAGGAAATGATCGCAGTCAAGCAGGCTGAAGAACTCATCGAGCGAGAAGTGCTCTTTGTAGAGAAGACCGCAACCGTTTCCGACGCTGAACAACTGATGAACCAGTACAGCATTGGCGGGGTTCCTGTCTTGGACAAGGGAATTATTATCGGGATTGTCAGCCGGCGCGACGTCCGTGCGATCAGCTCAAAACGGGGCAATGAAAAGATCATCGCGATCATGACGAAAAAGCCGATTACGGCATCCGAGGATATAACATCGGACAAAGCGCTTGAAATCATGTACACCAACAAAGTGGAGCGCCTGCCTGTTGTGGACAAAAAGGGCAAGCTTGTTGGGATCATTACCATGCAGGATATCCTCGAAAAGCGGCAATACCCGCGTGCAACCCGTGATGCAAAGGGTAACCTGCGTGTTGCCGCGGCAGTCGGCCCATTCGATTTCTCCCGCGCGATGCTTCTTGACGAGAAAGGGGTTGATGCACTTGTCGTGGACTGCGCCCATGGGCACAACCTGAAGGTAGTGAAGGGAGTTAAGGAGATAAAGGCAAGTGCAAAAGCCGACGTAATCGCAGGCAATATCGCTACGATCGCGGCGGCAGAGGCACTGCTGGACACAAATGTTGATGGGCTTAAGGTAGGTATCGGTCCCGGGTCCATCTGCACCACGCGGATTGTTGCCGGTGTTGGAGTGCCGCAGATCACTGCAGTAGCGCAGGTCGCAGATGTGGCACGGGAAGCCGACATACCAATCATCGCTGATGGAGGGGTGCGCTTCTCAGGGGATGTAGCAAAAGCGATCGCAGCCGGGGCAGACAGTGTGATGATGGGCAGTATGTTTGCAGGTACCGATGAAGCTCCCGGTAAGGTTATTTCCATCAAGGGCAGGAGATACAAACAATACCGTGGGATGGGATCGCTGGGTGTGATGAGTGGCGGGCAGTCAAGCGACCGTTACTTCCAGAAAAAGGATATTGGAACGACCAAGTTCGTGCCAGAGGGTGTTGAGGGAGTTACGCCGTATGTCGGGCGTGTCGGCGAGGTTATCTACCAGCTTGTTGGCGGACTGAAATCTGCAATGGGGTACACGGGCTCCCGGACGATACCTGATATGCACAAGAGAGCACGGTTTATCCGGATCACGAACGCCGGTATGATCGAAAGCCACCCGCACAATATCCTGATCACGGACGAAGCGCCGAATTACCGGCTCTTTGAATAAAATTTTACATTTTTAATGGGGAAATCCCTTTTTTTAATAAGAGCCTGAAAATGGGCTCTGGTTAAAGCATGGAAAATTCGACCGGAATTCTCAAGTTACCCTGTTGATTAATCGTCAGGAACTATTCAATACATCAGCGTCGTTGAATGACCAAGAAACAAACCGATCGAAGCCCTCAAGGCATTTTAAAAAAAACATTGCATGAACCTGCATGTCCCACTATGTACCGGGCGATATCGTCATCGTCCCGTTCCCTCACGAGGGGGAACGGACGGCAAAAGTCCGCCCTGCGATCGTCATCGCAACCAGACCAAATGGTGATCTCTGCTGTTACCCCATCCGCAGCACCCCACGCGCAGGCACGTCATGCATCCCTATCACCATCGACGACTTTGCAGTTGGGGGGCTTGACCTCTTTTCTGAAAGTTATGTCCAAACCGATACGGTACGAAGGGTCAAGGCAGGAAAGGTAATCGGGAAGAAGGGGAGGGTAACAGCGGAATTTTTGGAGATGGTTGCAAAGAAAAGGTAGATATCGGTCTTTTTATCACTTGTATAAAATACGGGTAGTTGCGAACGCCTTCAATTCTTTTATTTCGTTTTTTTGGATTGCAGGAAAAATGATGTTTTCTTCCAAATCCTAAAAAATTATAAAAACGGGACCACCCGTTCATTAAAAAAATGCGACCAGCCTAAATACTGATAACACTAACATTACGTAAACAATGCACGATGCTGTTGAGGTTGCCCGGCTGCTCGATATTCTGGGGAACCGGAACCGTCGGAGGATCATCGACCTGCTGCGACAGAAGCCCTGTTTTGTTACTGAAATATCTGAAACGCTCACACTTTCGCCCAAAGCGGTCATCGAGCACCTCCATATGATGGAGAGGGAGGAGATCCTTTCCTGCCAGACTGACGACCGACGGCGCAAGTACTACTATCTCGCCAATGACATTTCCATCGAAGTGAGCCTCAAAAATCTCGTACGGGAAGTCACAACACGACAGGCATCAGCGCAGGCTGCAGCACTGGAGAATGAGGGAAATGAGCGTCTGAAAAATTCAGTCACAATGCTTGCCCGTATGATCCGATCGCATGACCAGCTCCTCGATAACCTCGAGCAGATCAACCACGATATCGAGACCAAGCTGACAGACATTGCACAGAACCATAGTGATATATTCAGGAATGAGAGAGAGATGAGTGTAATCATCGCACTCTCGCACGACCACCTGACAATGGAAGAACTCGTCGGTGTTACCGGCATTGACAGTGAAGAACTTGTACCCCTGATGCGCCGGCTCGAACGACGAGGGATTGCCAAAAGGGAGAAAGGACACTACATGCTCCGAGGTATCCATGCAGAATAACCCCAACAACCCCTATGATGACATATTCCAGAACATCTCAAAAATCGTAGAAGAGATCGTAAAGAATATGCCCGAGCATCAGCATGCACGCATCTTAGGCTACACCATAATAACGCAAGGTTCAAACGAACACCCGGCAGTGTTCCGGATCGGGGAAAATGACGATGACGATGGCATCCCGTATGAGGTTGTTGAATCTGGTGATACGATTTATATCACTGCAGAGATGCCCCCTGACCCTGTGAACGCCCCATTCGTTGACATCAGGGTGACTTCTGCGCGGATCTGCGTCGATGAGAAAGAGACAACAATCGTGCTTGACCATCCCGTCGATGTAATCCACAGCTGGTACCGTCTCCACCGTGGCGTGATGGATATCACGCTGCGGAAAGCCCGCCGGCAATAACCCTTTTTTTAACACGCAGTCAGGTCAAAAAGGTGAAAAAATTATGCCAGTTTCCAGACTGCCCTTTCCTTATCGGTGAATACAATTTCCACAAACGTCTTATCCGGTGTCAGCGATGCCGGCACCTTATAAATCAGGTATCCATCGATCGAATTGCTCGCGCCCGGGTACACAAAATTCGATGTCGTGCCGTGTGAGTATCCGTAGTCCTCCACGTATTCCATATTAAAGAAGTCTGACTGGTACTGGATTTCCCCAATCTCAACCGGTGTCGCATCCCTGTTGCCCGCCTTGTCGGGAATGTAATGAGAGGTATCGACGGTATACACGTTGCCGTTATAGTGGACATAGATGCTGTTGGATTTTGGGTAGGGAAATGCAGTATCTCCCCGGTTGACTACATTCGCAAAGACTAACAAATATTTATTATTTGGATCCGGTCGCTGGGGTTCCGTATACCATTTGTTGTCCTTGTCATTGTGCCATGTGTAGGTGTCATTGATCCAGTACCGGTATACGGTCCCCTCGCTTGCAGTTTTCCCTTCGCTGAACGGGAATGCTTTTTTGAGCGGCAGGGCGTCCGGGAACGGGTCGGGTGTTGGTGTCGGGACGGTTGTGGCTGTTGGCACAGCTGTTGTAGGCGGGAGGGTTATCGTCTCCGTTGGTGTCAGAGTAGCTTGATCCGAAGTTCCAGGTACATTTCCCTGATTTCCCGTCAACTTCGGTACTACAACAACATACCCCACAGCGAGAACGATGAGAATTATTACTGCTGCAGCGATGAGTATTCCGGTGTTTTTTGGGATTTTAGGAGCCTTTTGGGGTGATCCGGCAGGAATACCCGGTTGGATAACGGGAGCCGGGGCTTGCGATGCAGGAGATGGCTGGGGTGATGGTGGCGTTAAAAACGGTTCGTGTGCAGGGGGTGGCGGTGGGGGAGCTGGTGATACAGGTACTGCGGGAGCACCGGGTTGTTTCACCGGCGCACCACAGTATTCACAGAAATTCTTATCCTGCCCGACTTCTTTTCCGCACGAGATACAGAATGGCATATAATGTCAGTACGGTTGCGCAAAATTAAAAGGATTCTTTTTCTTTTGCCAAAAATGATACATTGGCTTATGGATTATGCGAGCCTCCAGATTGCACTTTCCTGAGGATTGAATCCTATCTCAACATATGTCTTATCAGGTGTCAGGGATGCAGGTACCTCATAGACGATATACCCATCAACCGCATTGCTCACGCCAGGATCAAGGAAAGCCTGCTCATAACCATCACGGAATCCAAAGTCCTCTACATACTTATCTCCATTTAAAGTATGGAAGAATTCTATCTCACCGATCCGGATAATCTCCGGGGGTGCGTCAATATTCCTGAGAGTCTTTGGCAGGGCATGGGCTGGATCCATATAATATACCCCGTCATTGTACCGGACAACGATATTCGATGCCCTAGGGAAGAACAGGCGGGCAGTTCCCTTATCGATGATGTTGATAAAAATGACGAGATATTTATTTCCCGGTGATGGGTATTTTGTC
>CAZNIL010000001.1:0-74517 GCA_964573085.1 uncultured Methanoregula sp. | reverse complement strand
GATGATGTTGATAAAAATGACGAGATATTTATTTCCCGGTGATGGGTATTTTGTCGCATAACGGGTTTCCCTGGGATCAAAGAGCTGGTAGGTGTCATTTATCCAGTACCGGTACACTGTCCCCTCACTTGCAGTCTTGCCGCTGCTGAAGTAAAAGACTTGTTTTAGTTTCAGTGCAGTTGGATATGGTTCGGGAGTTGGTGTAGGAAGTGGAGTAGTCAGTTCCGTCGCAGGTGTAGTAACCGGTGCTGCAATTGTTGTTGACAGCGAAGCCGGTTGGGGGGTCTGTTCATTGGGAGAATTTGCAGAGCTGCCGGAACACCCGCTAATCGCTATCATGACAATAATCATCAGGATTATCAGGACAGGATGACATTTCATAATTCATCCTCTCGTTTTACAGGTAAAAAAAACATACTGTCAAAGATTAATTCTTTAAAAAAATCTTATGTCCCGACCAGAGTATTTGCGCCAACCAACTGGGGGATCGTCTTTTTCTCTGCGCAGTACTCGTGGAACTGTCGCAGCGACACGGTCAGGTCACGGGTAAAGGCGAAATACCCGATCTGGGTGTTTTTGCACAGCTTCATTGCCATGTCATATAATCCCCGGGGATCCGGGCGTGCCTCACCCAGCCAGATGTGGAAGATATTGCCACCGTCAACGATCGGGAAAAAGACATGCTCGATCTCCATGCGTTTTGTGAGAGGAACATTCGCCCCCGGCGCCACGTGTGTGCCGTTTGTGTAGTATACCGGCAGATCACGGGACTTGCCCAGCATCGCAAGGGTATAATCAATATCCCCTTTGATCACTCTGAGTGCAAAATCGTGATAGCGTTTGTCGAGCAGATCGGCTACCGCAAAGCGTTGTCCTGTCGTTTCTGCAGGAGTCCGGGCGAGGGCGATCGTCATGTTGTTGTCCAATGAGAGCTTGCGGGCGTAGATCTCCATCTCGGTCATCGCACGGATGGCGAGCTTGAACGCTTCCTTTGACTCATGAAGTTGTTTACCGGTATGGTGCTGCACCATCTCGTTCACGCCGACAACTCCTATTGTATACACAAGCCCTTCCAGATCAACGGCAACAGCACCCCGGTCACCGGAATTGGGATCTTTTGGTCGCTGCATTGCAAACGGCATCCTGCCGTGTGCCCGGATCAGGTCCATCCAGCGGCGCTTGATCTTAAAAATTTCAATCGCGACATCCATGTGCGCTTTGAGCTCGGCAAAGAGATGTTTGTCATCCCCTTCTGCCTTGTATGCAGCACGCGGGCAGTTCACCGAGATCACCTGCCACGAGCCCATGGAGAAGTGCTTGCCATCCTCAAAATAGAGTTTTTTGTCAAAATCCGAATCCTTGTCGGCAACCGCTGAGAACTGGTACGCGCAGCACTGGTAACAGGAAATACCCTTCCCGGCTCCACGGTAGGCGGGGAGCTGGTTGTCGTAATAGGGGGTGCCGAATTTGCTCGCCAGTTCGAAGGTGAGCAGGTAGAGCTCGCGGTACGTGGGCAGATCGGGATGCGACTGGTTGAATTCCTCGCGCTCTTGCATGAAATCGGGCTCGACCGAGATCTCAGGCTTGGGGAAGCTGAACGGCTTTCCCCAGTAATCTCCTTCCAGCATTACCTCCATGACTGCCTTGAAGAGCAACCGTACCTCGCGCTCGAATTCCCCATAGGTTCGGTGCGGGGCAGATTTCCCGTCCCAGATCTTTCCCTTATACACGCAGGGTTTGTCAACCCAGAGGGTGGGGACTCCCGGAGAGAGCTGGATCGATGAGAAGACCAGTTGCCCGCCCCGCGCGACCATCATCTGGGTCATCTCGTAGACAAACATCTGCATCAGCTGTTTGATCTCGTCATAAGTCATCCCTTCAATGAATGGTGCAAGGAACGTGAGGAAGTTGTAGTACCCCTGCCCGCCGGCAAAATTGGTCTGTGCACTGCCGAGCGCCTTGACTGCGTGGAGAATCGCTACCTCAGCCCGTTTTGCCGGGCCTGCCACCGATGCCTTTGTCCCGTTGCCGTCCGGCATCAGCCCGTAATAGAAGAAATACCGGAGGTCCCAGTCCTGGCAGAACGGGCGCGTTCCGAAGTATTCAAGGTCGTGGATATGCATCTCACCCGAGAGGTGGTGATCGGCGAGATCCGGAGGCAGCTGGAGCAGGTATTGTTCCTTTGATATTTTATCCGCTTTTTTCTTGTGGCTTGTCTCTGCGTTCTCCTGCAGGTTCGCATTATCGTGCGCCTCAAAACCCCTGCCAACATCGATCAGGTGGGCATCAAATACCGGAGTACCGACGCGGGTGCAGACATTGCGGTACTGGACGAGCCCCTTTTCAAGGAGCACCATGTTTACTATCTCACGGATGAGGGGGCCGGAGAGGGACTTGAGTCCCATTCCCTGGATCCGCTGTTCGACCTCGCGGGCAATCTCCTGCGCCTGTTCCTCACTTGCACCCACAAAACCATAGAATGTCTCGACCAGCCGGGTTTCCTCGACAATCTGGCGGACGATCCGGTTGCGGTCATAATCGACAATATGTCCGTCGGTTGTCCGGACTGGTGGGAGCGGGGGGATATAAACGCCATCAAGGGTTTTCTGTTTGGTCTCGCGCAGTCCCATCATGCACCTGAAATAAAGCCAATAATTCGATCTTCATCCAGTTTACCGCTGCAAAAGAGTTCATCGTTTGTAAAAAAATTTTCGCCTTTCTGGAGCACCGGTGCCTCGGAAACAAAAATACCATTGACCCGGAGTTCTGTCAGTGATTCAGCTGTGGACAGGTCCCGTTCGGAAAATTTATTTCCGCTCGTCTTCAAAAATGTCTTCAGTATCTCACAGTTCGGACAGTGTTCGAGCGTGTATACAATCAGATCGGGATTTACCGGCACAAAAAACACTCTCTTGCTTTATTGATCAAACAATGGGCTCTTCGGATAAAAAAACTAACTTTTTGACATTGGCCTTGAACCCCACGATCATCGATTACCATTTGTAGATGGATGGAATAATAGTACCGTAATGGTCAGGGCGTTTATTGCACTCGAACTCTCGGATGAGATCAGGGCACGGCTCAGTGACGCACAGGAAGTACTGAAGCAGTGCACAGCACGTATGACATGGGTAAAACGGGAAAATATCCATATCACTGTGAAATTTCTTGGAGAGGTCGATGATAAAAAAATTCCCGATATAAAAACCGCGCTTACGTCTATTCCGTTCACGCAATTTCGAATAAAAACAGGTGTCATCACCACCAACAACCCCCATCGCCCGTTTACGGTCTGGTGCACGATCGAAGACGGGGGATGTGGCGCACAAATCCTGCAGCTGGTGGAGAACGCTCTTGCCCCTCTTGGATTTGCACGCGAAAAACGAGGGTTAACACCTCATGCAACGGTTGCACGTGTCAAAAGGTTCGATCCATCGCTTTTTGATACCCTGAAATCACTCGGTTCAAGGGCCTATGGAGATTGCACCATAACTGGCATGAAGCTCAAAGAAAGTATATTGACGCCGCAGGGACCGGTCTATGAGGACCTGCTGGAGGTTGTATGGTGATGAGAACTCCTGTTGAAGAGAACGTACTGGCGCGAATCCGGCCCGATACCAAAGAACGGAACCAGATATGTGGTGTCGCGCGGCGCATTCTGGATGCAGTCAACTCCGGAGGTCAGGCACAGGGGATGGTCGTTGGCTCTATCGCACGCAACACATGGGTGAGCGGGGAGCACGACATCGATATCTTCCTTCTCTTTCCTCCAGCTCTCACCCGTGAAGCGCTGGAGAAGCAGGGGATGGCACTGGCGCGCCGGGTTGCGGCGCAATTCACTGACCAGTTCAGGGAGAAGTATGCCGAACACCCGTACATCTGTGCCATGATCGAGGGCGTGGATGTTGATCTTGTCCCCTGCTATGCCGTAAAGAGCGCGACTGCGATCCAGAGCGCCGTAGACCGAACGCCCTTCCATACCCGGTACATCACCGAAAAGATCAACGGCCTCGTCGATGACGTCCTCCTCCTGAAACAGTTCGCGCGGGCCGGCGGGATCTATGGCTCCGACCAGATGACCGAAGGGTTCTCCGGGTATCTCTGCGAACTGCTCGTCCTGCACTACGGTGGGTTTGCACCCCTGCTTACGGCTGCTTCGACGTGGCGCCCGGGCGTCGTGATCGACCCCGAGCGGCACGCGGCAAAGCAATTCGATGAGCCGCTCGTTGTGATCGACCCTGTCGATCCGAAACGCAATGTTGCCGCTGCGGTCTCCCTGACCCGGATGATGGGTTTCGTCGAGCTTGCCCGGGGGTACTGTGCCGCGCCGTCCGCCGGGTTCTTTACCCTCCCCGACCATCTCCCAATCACCCGCGAAGGTCTTGCTGATATCCTCGCGAAGCGGCGGACGTACCTGTATGCGATAACCTTCGCTACCCCGCCGCTGATCCCGGAGATCGTTGTCCCCCAGCTCAAACGGAGCGTCGCGGTCATCGTGGAGCTACTGGAACGCCACGGCTTTACCGTTCACAACGCCCGCTATGAACCGGGAGAATCGCAGTGCATCTTCCTGTTCGAACTGCTCGTAAAAGATCTTTCGGCTATCCGAACCCATGCGGGTCCTCCGCTTTGGAACAAAGAAAACGCCGATAAATTCTTTGAAAAGTACGCCGGCGGTGAAAACGGCGGGCTTCCTTTTATCAGCGCCGGGAAATATGCCGTTGAAGTGGCGCGGGAATACCCGGATGCACGAAGCCTGCTCTCTTCCGGGGCAATCCTTGGCACCAGTCTCGGGAAACATGTCCGGCAGTCGCTTGAGGCCGGGTTCTCGGTTGCGGAAGGTGCGGACTGTTACGAGCCGGAGTTCGCCGTGTTCATCGCGCGGTTCTTTGACCGGTCATCGCCGCTGACGCAAGTGCTCCGGAAGCGACCGTAAAAACTTTTACCGGGAAGAAGAGCGGGGCAATACTGGTAATTATAAGGGGGGGCGTATCCCCAGAAGGACTGAACGTAGTAAAAATATGATGAGCGCCGGCCGGGCCTGCTTTTTATAGTGGTTAACGCAACATTTTATACCAACCACAAACGAAAAAACGTTTGTGGTTGGTCCTTTTTAGAAACAGATGCGTTAAACACTATTGGAGAAGACCGAATTGTAATAAAAGTTTGGTCTTCGACTATAATCATAGACTGAACTGGTTCAAGGACCATTTCCCGACCTCAAATTGGCAGTTCTCCACGGTCAGTACGGAGAGTTCTGTGGAAATAAACGATTATTTCTTCCCTGAATTTTTCTTAATCTTCGCGTTCGCGAGCTTCTCGATCGCCGCGGTATCGACGCCCCCTGTAATCGTAAGCTTCCCGTTCCTTACCGCGCTTTTTATAAAACTCTTCCCGGTAGGTGTGCGGATGACAAGCGTCGTAGAGCCATCAGGACTTCCAACCGCCCCTGCGGATATATCGGAATACAACGAAGTAAGATCCGTGCAGATATGGCATCCGTTACGAACGCAGGTTTCCAGATCATTTAAGGTAAGGATCGCTTTATCCCCCTCCTGCATCAGAATTTCGAGCTTGCCTTTGACATCCATTTTTTTTATTTGTGCGGGATCAATTTTCTTTTCGGTTTTTAGTTTTCCTAAGACAAGAGATGCATAATCAAAAGTCTCGGTACAGAACAACCCAAGAACGAGCCGGATCGATCCTGCATACGGTTTGACAAGGTCGTGATCTGATGCCCGCATACGTGCAATTGCCTGTACAACACAGGGAACACCAACAACAGCAATCCGCGAGTACTTTTTCTTTACCACTGCATACTTGAGCGCTGCAAGCAACGGTACCCACCAGCTGTACCGACTTCCTGCCTCGTGGATAAGTGCATCGGTTTTTGTAATAACGACGGATGACGGTTTCAGCGTCCAGCGGTCCTCAGTTATTGTCACTACCGCATCGACAAGCCCTTCATCAAGAGCGTTTGCAAGGATTGCGGTGACTGCACCACCGCTCTGGCGGCGGGGGATGTCAAATGCAGATTTTGCCGCGACAATTTCCAGGTAATTTCCGAGAGTTTCACAGGGCTGGTCGCCGATCCGGGGGCAGACTTCATAACATGCCCCGCAATGTACTCCGTCGTTTGACTGCTTGCAGTAGCCATTGTTCTTCGGATTTGTGACCATTTCTCCCTCATCAAAAAAGAGTGCATCTGCCGGACAGACTGCCACGCACGCGCCACAGCCAGAGCACCGCCCTTTGTCCCATACGTCGGTTTTCAGATCCAGGTAACTTTTCTCTGCCATCAGCTCACTCCCATGTATATTTATTCGCAAACGGTCGTGCGCTTGCCGGTGCAATCCGTGTAAAATCTGATGCAATGATCGGTTCGGGATCCAGTCCGAATCTGGATGCAAAATCCTTGACTATGGGGGCGATTGTGTGCTTCTCGTTATCAGTTGCAGGTTTCTGCTTTGCCCCGACACCGAGAATCGAGTCGGTGATGCTGCCGCGTACGAAGATCTCCCCGCCATGAATCCCGCTTCCAACACCGCGCTCCGGGATTGGAATTCCACCAGTGAGCCCGAGCACAATGAGAAGTCCGCCTGCCATATACTCTCCTAAATATGCCTGTGCTGAACCCCCGACAACAAGGATCGGGCGCTTCTCCATATACTGTTTCATGTGGATGCCGCCGCGATACCCGATATTGTCCCGGACATAGACCCTTCCTCCCCGCATACTGTGTGCAACGGCATCACCGGCACTCCCGTGAATAATGATGCAGCCACGGTCCATCGTATTGCCGGGTGCGTGATCTGCATTGCCATTGATGATCAGCGTGGGGCCACTCATAAACATACCAAGGTCGCCCCCGGGGACACCGTTTATGGTAATGGTCACACCATCCCCCCGAAGACCATCCGCGATGAACCGCTGACCGAGCACATTATCGATCACGATCTCGGTTATCCCTTCAGCAACCGCTTTCCGGATCATCTGGTTGAGCGGCGTGTAATGAATCTGCCGCGCATCGATTCGAACTGATTTGGCCATCGGTTCAGGCCCCCACGGATTTCACATCAAGCACATTCATGAGCGCTTCATCCAGCATGTAACTACGGAGACGATCCCGGTTGCCCCTCAGGCTTTCGATGCTGTTGATACCCGCCGCCCCCATCAGCTCCGCAAGTTCCAGGGTCCAGCCATGGATCAGGTTCTCCACCTGCACCGACGCCTCATCCGGGTTAAGCCGTGCAACAAGTTCCGGTTTCTGCGTAGCAATGCCCCATGCGCAGTTTCCCCTGTAGCATGTGCCGCAGACGCGACAGCCCATCGCAACCAGTGCTCCCGTTCCGATATACACAGCGTCGGCGCCAAGGCAGATTACCTTGGCCACATCCGCGCTCTCCCGGATGCCGCCGCTTGCGATGATCGAGACCTCATTTCTGATCCCCTGTTGCCGGAGTTTCGCATCCACGCTCGCAACCGCAGCTTCAATCGGAATCCCCACATGGTCCCGGAAGACCCGGGGGGCTGCTCCTGTCCCGCCACGGAACCCATCAATTACGACGGCGTCTGCCGATGACCGGGCGATACCGGCTGCTATCGCTGCAGAGTTATGAACCGCAGCGATCTTGACGAAGACCGGTTTCTTCCATTCTGTCGCTTCCTTTAAGCTGCGCACCAGCTGCTTGAGGTCCTCGATGCTGTAGATATCATGGTGCGGCGCAGGGCTGATCGCGTCACTGCCTATGGGGATCATCCGGGTACTGGAAACCTCGGCGTCGACTTTTTCCCCGGGAAGATGCCCGCCGATCCCCGGCTTTGCACCCTGCCCGATCTTGATCTCGATCGCCGATCCCCGTTCAAGGTAGTTGATGTCGACACCGAACCTGCCCGATGCTACCTGCACGATCATATGCTTCTGGTAGGGATAGAGCGATTCGTGAAGCCCCCCTTCCCCGGTACCCATGAACGTCCCGATACGACTGACCGCTTTTGCAAGCGCGAGCTGCGCATTCAGGCTGATCGCCCCGTAGCTCATGTGAGCGACCATGATAGGTGTCTCAATCTGCAGGTTGGGTGTCAGTTTTGTCAGGAGCTCGATATCGCCAGATGCAGATTCCTTGAGAGCGAGTTGTGATGGTTTCTTGCCAAGATACGTCCGGAGTTCCATGGGTTCACGGAGCGGGTCGATTGAGGGGTTGGTCACTTGGCAGGCGTCGAGGACCAGCTGGTCGAAGATGATGGGGTAGGGCTTTGCGTTGCCCATGCCGGCAAGGATGATCTTGCCCGTCCGTGCCTGGTTAAAGATCGCCTCTCGCGTCTCCCTTGTCCAGACCGGGTGGCTCCGGTAGTCTGTGGGTTTCTCTTTGATGTCTATCGCATCGCGGGGGCAGAACGCGAGGCAGCGGTGACAGGCAACACAGTTCCTTGAATTGACCTTGATAGTGTCGCCATCTTTCCGGAATACTCCATATGAGCAGTTCTCCACGCACCTGCCACAGAGCATGCAGCGTTCGTGGTCGATATCTACCCTGAACCGGAGCGGGATACTGCCGATGGTCATGCGTATACCTTCCCGATAACCGGGTCGCCGGCTTTGGGCATTTTGATGTCCTGGACATCGGGTTCAATTCTGCGGATCGCTGACTCTTCGCTGGAGATGTAAAGGCGATCCCCCATCTCACCGCTGACCAGCGGGCGCAGCTTGATCCGGTCTGTAAACCCTACGAGCGAGTGCTCGTTTGCGACACAGATCGCAAACGGCCCGTTCATAAGTGCCGCACCATACGCGAGCCGGATCGCCTTGTTCAGCTCACGCTCCTTCTCTGGCATCGCATCGATCTCATCCCAGAATGGCGGGGCAAGTGCACGAACCGCCATCTTTTCGGATAGTCCGTGTTTTCTTACAAGAAGGTCAAAGAGGTAAGCGACGACTTCGGTGTCCGTATACATCGTACACTGGTACCCGTAACTCTCAATGTAACGACGATTGGTGCCGTAACTTGTGATCTCGCCATTATGCACGACACTCCAGTTCAGGAGATTAAACGGGTGTGCACCGCCCCACCAGCCGGGTGTATTCGTCGGATACCGGTTATGAGCGAGCCACAGGTATCCTTTATAATCCTGTATCTGGTAGAAATCTGCGACATCCTCCGGCCAGCCGGCGGCTTTAAAGACGCCGAGATTTTTACCGGATGAAAAGATCAGCGCACCGTTCTTTTCAGAATTCACCTTCATAACAAGATGCGTGACAATGTCTTCATCAGGAGTCCTGCTCTTGGCCATCAGGCTGCGATCGGGGCGGAAAAAGTACCGCCAGGGTGTGTGGACTTTCCGGATATTGGGTTGTTCGTATGTCTTGATCTGCTCATCATGGACAATTGTGCCCCATTTTTCCAACAGGTTGTCAAGGGTATTCTTATTCTCCCTGATATTGTCAAAAAAAACATGCAGGGCAAAATAGTCCTTGTATTCCGGATAAATGCCGTACGCAACATAACCGGCACCCTCCCCGCTCCCGCGTTCGTTCATCATGGAGAGCGCCTCTTTAATCTTGCTGCCGTCCATGCACTGGCGGCGCCTGTCTATCACACCAATAATGCCACACATATTAAATCACGGAGTCAAATGATCAGTTAGTATTGAGCAATCGATGAATTAGGTATGCTCAATAAGTATAAATATAATTGGGTGGAACATGTCTTCCAGTATGTCAGCAGACGTTTCGAAACTCCTCAAGAAAATTGAGACGGACAAAGTAAAATTTATCCGCCTGCAATTTACAGACATCCAGGGTCAGCCGAAAAATGTCTCGATTCCTGTGAGCCAGGCAGATAAAGCATTGACAGAGGGGATCTGGTTTGATGGCTCTTCTATTGAAGGATTTGCCAGAATTGAAGAGTCTGATATGCTTCTTAAGCCCGATCCGGCGACGTACGCAGTCCTTCCCTGGAGACCGTCAGAAGGAAAAGTTGCGCGGTTCATCTGTGACATACAGACGTACGGCAACAAACCGTTTGACGGCGATCCCCGGTATATTTTGAGAAAGACACTTGCTGATGCCGCAAAGATGGGATTCACTTTCAACACGGGCCCGGAACTCGAATTTTTCCTCTTCAAAATGGCCGATGGCCTGCCAACAACCCAGTTCAAGGATCATGGAGGCTATTTTGATCTCGCACCCACTGATTCGGCAGAAGATGTCCGCAGGGATGTCGTGCTTGCACTCGGTGAAATGGGATTTGAGATAGAGGCGTCTCATCACGAGGTTGCGGACAGCCAGCATGAGATAGACTTCAAGTATGGTGACGCGCTTACAACTGCAGACCGTGTCATAACATTCAAGTTCGCCACAAAATCGATAGCGCTCCAGTATGGCCTGCACGCAACTTTCATGGCAAAACCCATTGCCGGTATCAACGGAAGCGGCATGCATACTCATGGATCACTATCAAAAGGTGGGAAAAATGCATTTTATGATGCAAATGCACCTATGCAGCTTTCAGACACTGCACTCTATTACATAGGTGGGATCCTTAAGCACGCGAAGGCAATCACGCGGGTCGCCAACCCAACCATCAACTCATACAAGAGGCTTGTCCCCGGTTATGAAGCCCCATGTTATATTTCATGGAGCGCAGCGAACCGGTCAGCGCTCGTCCGCGTTCCTGCAGCCCGTGGCAATAGTACTCGTGCAGAATTCAGGAGCCCTGACCCGATGTGCAACCCGTACCTCACGTTTGCCTGCATGCTCACCGCAGGACTAGACGGGATAAAAAACAAGATTATGCCACCGGAAAGCACGAACACCAATATCTATCATCTCGATCAAAAAGCACGAAAGAAGCTCCACATTGAAATGCTGCCAGGAAGCCTCATGGAGTCCAATGCAGCGCTCCTCAGGGATGACATCATCTGCAACACATTAGGGGATCATGTGGTCGAGAACCTTTCACGAATCGCGGAAATGGAAAGTGATTCATTCCGGCTCGCCGTTCATCAATGGGAACTGGAGAGGTATCTCCCTTCATACTAAATTTTTTAATCTATTGTCCGGTCAGGTTCTTATCAGTCGTTACGTCTGCATTTATTCCAAATACACCGGACATGTTATTACGTGACATTAAGCTGAAAAGATGCGATAGAACTGGCATCGGCGAAATCTTTTTGCTACCTGAGTATGAATCTGTTTTGGTTCGGACTGAGGAGATATAACGTTAATTTTCTAATCCGGTTTTCATTCAAATCTTTTTTTGTGCGCGGTTTTCAGTTCACTGAAAAATCATAGATATAATCCTTTGAATTTCACCGGATTTTTTGCCTTATGACAATATTTATATATGGTGGAATACAACTTCCTTCCTATAATAGTGAGTAAGAAATGCATGAGCTGTATCATCAGTCCTGATCCACCGGACTTTTCATCCGGCAAAAGATCTGTGGAACGGCAACGTTCATGTGATCCGCTGCATGCAATCAGATTTACAAAATAAAGGTGAAAACAAATGGCTTTAGATTCTGGAGCAACGGCCTGGATCCTCGCGTCAACAGCTCTTGTGATGCTGATGACGCCCGGGGTCGGGTTTTTCTACGGCGGACTGGTGCGTAAGAAAAATTTCATTTCGATGATTACGCTCTCGTTTGTCGCGTTTGCGCTGGTGAGCATCCAGTGGGTTGTACTGGGATACTCGCTTGCGTTTGGTCCTGATGTTGGCGGATTTATCGGGAATCTCGACTTCCTTGGCTTAAATGGTGTCGGCATGGAAGCCGGCTCGTACAGTCCGGCGATACCGGGATTACTCTACATGGTTTTCCAGCTGGTGTTTGCAACCGTAACGATGGCAATTGTGACATCGGCTTTTGCTGAGCGTATTAAGTTCTCCGCATACCTCGTCTTTGCACTTCTCTGGACAACCATCGTATATGACCCGCTCGCTCACTGGGTGTGGGGTGGTGGCTGGGCTGCACAGTTCGGTTCACTTGACTTTGCAGGTGGAACAGTCGTTCATATCAGTTCGGGGTTCGCTGCTCTTGCCTTGGCACTTGTGATTGGGAAGCGTGTCGGATTTGGGCAATACGCCCTCGAACCGGCGAACATTCCGATGGCAATCTTGGGTGCAGCTCTCCTATGGTTCGGGTGGTTCGGGTTCAATGCCGGCAGTGCACTTGCTGCTAACGGGCTTGCCGCAAATGCATTCGTCACAACAAACACTGCAGCTGCAGCGGCAGCAATGACATGGCTTCTCTTAAGTTGGATACATGGAAAACCGAGCTCGCTCGGGTTCGTGAGTGGGGCTGTCGCGGGACTTGTTGCGATTACACCAGGAGCTGGATACGTCACGCCAATGGCAGCAATCGTAATCGGTGCAATTGGCGGAGCGCTGTGCTATAGTATGATGCTCTTCCGGATTAAGAAGGGGCTCGACGAGAGCCTTGACGCATGGTCAATTCATGGCATGGGAGGTCTCTGGGGCGCTCTGGCTACGGGTATCTTTGCCGCAGCAGCAGTCAACGGAGCTTCAGGGCTTATTGAAGGCAATGTGCACCAGTTTGTGGCAAACGCTGTCGGGGCATTTTCCGCACTCATCTATGCATTCGTAGTGACCTACATTCTTGCCGTAATCGTTGACAAAACAATTGGCCTGCGCGTGACCGAAGAGGAAGAATACGTCGGACTTGATATCTCCCAGCATGGAGAGTGCGCCTGAAGGTGATCACCATGAAAATGGTAAAAGCAATCATTAAACCAGAACGATTCGAGTTTGTAAAAAAAGCGCTCGAGGAAAAAGGATTTGCCGGTATGACTGTTATGGAGGTTAAGGGCCGGGGAGAGCAGAAAGGCATCACCCTTGAGTACCGGGGCAAAACAATGATCGTTGACATGCTGCCAAAGATCCAGATTGAGATCGTCATCAGGGATGAATACCTCGATGATTTAATTGCAGCCATTGCAGGAGCCGCAAAAACAGGAAAAATTGGCGATGGCAAGATCTTTATCATGCCGGTTGAAAAGGCCATCAGGATACGGACGGGAGAGGTAGAGGGATAAAAAAATTATCAAAACATCAGAAAAGATTCTCAAATTATTTTTCAATGCTCCGGGTGACCTGATTCTCCAGAACTGCTTGTGCCGAAGTAATATAAGTATATGATGAAGTCGATGAATTCTTTAACGTATTCACGACCAGCCGCAACATCATTCACGTCATAGTTCTTCTTCTCAATAAGGCTATGAAAACGGTGCCTGAAATCATGTTCCTGAGTTTTAGGGATAAACCCGATTAGTTCCTCGGAGTTGCCGGTTTCGATTGCTCTCTCCGCATTCGGAATGACCGGGCTCTCATCAAGTCCAGCGGGTTTCAAGCAGGCATATAACGTCCTCTCACCGGCACGGTGGAGCCGTTTCACAGTCTCGAAATACCAGTTGACAGCGATATCCTGCACATCCTTGCCGGCTTTGCGTTCACAGAATGTCTTCTCAAAAAGGTTTTTTAATTTATTCTCGGACTCTTCCGGAATCCAGATCAGGATATAATTTATATTGCCTGTATCCAGTGCCATCTTTGCTGCGTTCATAACCGGTCGGTTTGTTATATCATAATTTGGCGGCATATTCATCTACTCCCTCTGTACCTTTTTTTGATGCAAATCTTACATACCACAATTTTTTTAATTTTCTTTTCCTATCTGGTTCTTCTCATTTTTTTTTAAAAAACCGTTTTGCAATCGCTCGGCACCATGATTTACTATCCGCAAGAAAAATGTCTGTATCACAAGAGATTTCATCTCTTTTTGTTGATGGTAGAGTCCTTATCCAGTTCTGGATAAGATCCTCTGTTATCTCAAAATGAAACTGCAGTCCGGTTGCAGAACCGATGTCAAATGCCTGATTCCTGACATTCTCTCCTACGCAGAGAATCCTCCCGTTAATAGGATTATCGAAGGTCTCACCGTGCATCTGGAATACCTTGAATGTTGAAGGAAATCCGTCCAGTATTCCGGTTCCATTACACCGAATCTCCTTCCAGCCTATTTCCTCGTTGCATGGATACACCTTTCCACCAAAAGCGTTTGCAATCAGTTGTGCGCCAAGGCAGATGCCTAATACGGGCGTGCCTGACTTTACGAATGAACGAATCGATTTTTTTTCTTCAGTAAGATAGGGATAATCCACTTCATCATTTACACTCATCGGCCCACCCATAATCAATAAATGGGTTGCATGGATTTTCGAGATCTCATTGGTTTCAAAAAGTCTGATGTAATCAATGGGAATTTTCCATTGCCTGCAGATTGTTTCGAAATATCCCATCGGTTCTTCTGGCGTGTGCTGAAAGACAATAAGATGCATTTTATCCATTTGATTTCACATTCATTGTGAATTTTTTTTATGTTGGCATTGCAATCATTTGAAAAAATTGTATTAAATATCGTATAATGCCCGTAATTTCTGTTCAATGTGCGGTGAAATATGGTAATGTCCGGGCAAGGTGAATGCACCTGTATCCTGTTTCACAGACTCCTCAATATCCTCATCTGAGATTCCGTGTTGCCGGTGATCCACCATTTCATGGAAGAACACCTTGCCGGCACCATGCACAATCCTGCACAGGCAGCACCGCTCATCATTGGCTCTGATATAATAATATGACGGTCCGATCAGCGATTTGCGATAATTCTGCAACTGTTCTAAGATGAGCTCGTATTCAGGTTCTGATTCATCCGGCATTATGTACCGTGGTAACGGATCCATACCAGAAATTGTTTTTACTTTCGGCATTTCTCAATCCCCCTTTCTCTTCTTTTCCCTACCCAACCTATGCGTGATACTTGCATAGCTCAGGTACGAAGGAAATGTATTTCCATAGTATTAAAATTTTGTCTAAACTAATAACCATTCACAAATTAGCAAGAAAGCAGATTGTTATCTATCATGCGGACAAATATTCTGTGCATTTTATGATCCCGTGGCTCTCGGATAATTTCAAGCACTTCAAGCCAACAGCGGCAATCGCCCTGAATGCCACGCGACACATGAACCAGCTCGAACGAAAAAAGCTCTTCTCTCCTGATATCGAACCAATGAGAACTGCAGAAGGGAGATGGTTTGAAGCGATCATATATGAAATGTTTTTGGATATTTCAAAAAAATCAGACCGGATAAAATTCCTTGCACGGAAAGGGGCTGACGCCCCTAAACCTCAGAAGCTTGCCCAACTCGGGCAGAATGGGATATTCTACTCAAAATATGGTGACATCGTAATCCGGGGCAACGGTCAGGATCTGGCCGAATTTGACCTGCTGCTCGTCACAAGTGATAACAAAGTTGCATTTGCAGAAGTGGTCACATCCCCCTCGGATCTCAAGGAATTCGAGCAGGAGATCCTGTTCAAGAAAAACCTGCTTGGGTACCTTTACAACCAGAAGACCGTGCCGTTTTTGCTCATCTCCTCTTTTGATATATCCAATTATTCGGTAGTACGGCGGCTGGCGAAAGCAAAAGAAAACGCAATAATTTTTACCAGTTCCTGCGAGCAGATTAAAAAACTCGTTAAATACTACCGCCCCCGGATTCTCTATACAAAACCGGAGAACCACCCAAAACTGGTGCTTGCCACTGACCTCGTTTTCAAACAACCGTTCGATTACCGCAAGTTCCATGAAAATGTTAAAAGTGAAATTTTTGCACGCATTACTCACAACGGGCACGTACGGAACCCCCAATCTTCACCCCCCACCGATATGCTTGTAAAAAAGGTTCTATACGGGGCACTCTACCCCAAGGCAATCAAAGAGGTATGCGACTCCTACGGGATGTCCGTCCGGGGCAAACGCATTGAATTTTCAGAATTTTCAAAATTCTATTCCAAGGCAATCATCGCAACAGATCTTCCGGGATATGAACTCATCATTTACCTGCGGTCGCGGCAGAAAAAAGAGTACCTCAAGATGGTGCAGGTAAAAGACGGGCACTTCAAATACGAGCGTCCTACACCATCACGCGTAGGTTTTTTCCTCTGGCTTGAATCCCTCCAGCCAACACTTGGTACCCGGATCACCCTTTCCGTTCTTGAAGCATTTACACAAAAAGAGACCAAAACAAAATAATCAAATCCAAAAATCCTTGTTGACAATCCCGCTAACACATTGCTTTGAATTTTTTTTCTATTGGAACCGGAGTTTCAAAAAATAAAAACCGGAATAAGATCCGGTTCCAGATGTACCAGTTTTTTTAATCGAGCAGTGCACCCATGGCTTCATCGTAGCGTGCCGCCATGACGTACTCGATGCCGGATACTGCCGCTGCATCTTCAGTGAGTGCCATCAGGTCATCACGGGTTATGGTCGACAGCCGGAAGTTCCTGCTGCCTGCCATGATCTGCTGGAGCCCGGTCCGGAATTTCGAGGCATAGGTATAGATACCAACTGCACCCATCGGAATCTCCTTCATGCGCGAGCCATACTTCTCCTTGAGCTCCTCGTAGCATACAAAGATCTCCTCGATGTTGTTGCCGTACTTGGAAACGGTCTTAGGCAGGTCGCCACCCTTGATCCATTTCTCGATATTCTTGCCTACCATGCCGGGGATCATGAGTCCCCTGCCCATGCAGACCGCCCGCACATATGGGCTGCCCATTGCAAGTGCCTTGAAAACTCCGGGTTCATCCGAGAAACCTCCGGCAAATGCAAGGTCCGGTACACGCATACCCTTCTTTGAAAGCTTTTCTGCAAATTCGTATGCGAGCGAATGGATGTAGAACGATGGAATCCCCCATTCATTCATCATCGGCCACGGGCTCATGCCAGTGCCGCCCGGTGCCCCATCAATGGTGAGCAAATCAATCTTTGCTTCGGAACAGTAACGCATCGCCATCGCAAGCTCGACCATGGAGTACGCACCGGTCTTGAGTGTGACGCGCTTAAACCCGATGTCACGGAGGCGGTCAATCTCTTCCATGAACCCTTCTTTTGTTACAAACCCGAGCCGGGAGTGCCGCTCAAACTCCTTGATTGCGCCAGCCTTGAAGGCGGCCTGGTTCTCTTTGACCGTCGGGTCAGGGAGCACGATATAACCGCGCTTCTTGAGCTCGAGTGCACGTTCGAGTGATTTAACCTTGATCTCCCCGCCAATACACTTGGCGCCTTGTCCCCACTTCAGTTCGATCGTGTCCAGGTTGTGTTTGGATGCGACATACTCCGCGGTCCCAAGCCGGGTGTCCTCCACGTTCATCTGGACAAGAATTTCTCCATAACCTTCATGGAATTTTTTGAAAACATCAATCCGGCGATCCATCTCTGGTGACTTTATCACCTTACCTTTGTTGTCGCGCTCGAGCTGCGGATCGATACCGCAGACATTCTCACCGCACACGCAGGTGATACCCGAGATCGCGGCCCCAATGGCGAAGTGCTCCCAGTTGATCCGTGCGATATCTGTTGAACCCAGTGCACCGGTAAAGATCGGGAGGCGCATCTTGACTTTCTTGCTCCACCCGTATTCAGTCTCGGTATTCACGGTTGAGAAGACCGCTGTATCGGGACCGATGTCGGTTCCTTCAGGGAGCCCTTTAGCTCCCACTGCGTACCCCTGAATATTGAGGTGCGAGTAATCAATCGGGTAATTCTTGTCAGCACCTGCGGTGATCTCACCGAACGGGCCGGGATACAGTACCTCCCTGCCCCTGAACGATGAGAGCCAGATCTCGCAGCTGCCTTTGCATCCATCCATGCAGCGGGTACAGATACCGGACATGGGAACAACATCCCGTGACCGGTTCACCGTTCCTGTTGCCTCGTTCGCATTAGGCTGTCGAAGATTCATAATCTACACCAATAGGATTTATTTCTTTTTTTAAGATGATTGAATTTTAGTCTGAGCGACACAATGCCCAAACAGAATAGTTTTATTTTATGTTCGTTAATAAGCGCTTGCTTTCCACCCTATCTTAAAGGTTTCGCTTTTTTCTGATCAATCAAACAAGAAAATGATAAAAAATCCTGATTTTTCATAAAAAAAATGGATAATTGATCAAATTTCTGATCCGTATATCAGATAGCGATCAACTCATACCGGCTGCTGCCCATCCCCATCTTCTCAGCGTACCGGATCTGGCGGTATCCGTCGGTCTCATCCCATATCCCCCGGAATTTATCCTGCCCTTTTTTGTGATGGGTGTGCAGGAGCGAATCAGAAAAGCCCTGCTGTTCGTTGACCAGATCATATGATGCGGCGTCGATTGCCACCGGATCCTTTGAAGCAAGGATGCCGATGTCGGGCACAATCGCTGCATCGCTCCACGGGACACAGTCGCAGTCCGGTGTGATACGGGTGAGGAAGCTGATATACCCGATCCTGCTCTCTTTTCCCTTCACTGCACCGGACGCATACTCTACAAGCCGCTCGATAAATTCTGGGATCTCGGTAACCCAGTCGATATCGATCGCATGTTCGGGGCAGACTGTCATGCACTCAAAACAGCCAATGCAGAGGGACTTGTCAATAGCAGCCTTCTTTTTCACAAGACGGAGTGCACTTTCCGGGCAGGCCGCAACACATTTCCCGCACCCGATACACCGCTCACCGATCGTGTATGGATGGGCTTTGTGCTGGTCGCGCTTACCTTCCGGCGGCGCACATCCCATGGCAAGGTTTTTGATCGCCCCGCCGAAGCCGGAAACAATATGTCCTTTGAAATGGGTCAGTACGATCATGCCGTCTGCCGCAGCAATGTCCCCGGCAATTGCGACACGCTTGAAATGCTTTCCTTTGATGGGGACGTACGAGATATTTTTTCCACAAAGCCCATCGGCAATGATTACAGGAGCTCCCACAACTGCGTAATCGAATCCATGAAGGATCGCTGTTGAGATATGGTCAACTGCATTCGAACGGCTCCCGAGATAGAGCGTATTGGTATCGGTAAGAAATGGCAACGCCCCGCACTCCTTCACTTTCTCAACAACCTGGCGGACAAAAACCGGGCTGATGTAGGAATCATTGCCCAGCTCCCCAAAGTGAAGTTTGATTGCAGTGCGATCATGCCGGAAGATCAGCGAGGCAAAACCTGCACAATCAAAGAGTTTCTTTACCTTGGATACGGTGTTTGAGTTTTCATCCCGCGCCCGCAGGCTGGCAAAATAGACTGGACTGCTCATACCAAACCCCCATTTATGCAATCGTTATCATTGTTCGTATGTAAATCCCTCGCTGGCTTTTTTTAAAAAGAGGACGCAGGGGGTAACGGTTACAATAAATATCTGATATATGAATGATCAGGGGGATGTAGTCTATTTGAGATATTCATCGCGTTTGCGCTTGACCGGTGTGTCCTTTTTCCAGAGCCTGACATCCCGTGCCCGGTCAAAATAGACTTTTGATTCCTGAGGTTTCCCCAGCTCCTTGAGGCACACACCAATATGGTTCCATGCGCTCGCGTTGTTTGCAGATTTTTCGACGACCATATGGAATGTCTGAAGCGCCGCGTCGAGATATTTGTCGTCCCGGTGCATCACTCCGATCTTTTCAAAGGTCTCACCAAGGTCATAGAGCACCTCTATATTATCATGGTCGAGTTCTACAGCCCGGAGGAATGACTTAAGCGCCTCTTCAAATTCGCCCAGCTCACGATAACAGATGCCGCGATCGTTCCAGACATAGGAAAGCTTGTTGTCAATCTCCAGTGCTTTGTCAAATGCCGCTATTGCCTCACGGTATTTTCCCTCCCGCCCGTACAACAGGACACCTTCTTTATAATATGAGGATGCCCTGCCCAGAATCCGGTCGAGCAGTCCCCCACCGGATTGTGCGGGACCTGTTTTTGCCTGAACCTCAGTTGGTTCTTTTGCAGCCTCGGGCATTTCATCAGGAAGCGGGACATCCTTGACTGTGGCGGTGATATCTTTTATCGATGATACAGAAGCGATAAAATTACCCCTGCTGTCATAGAACGGCATCGCCTTCATCCAGAGCGTCCATGACTTGCCATCAGATTTCATCCCTTTCGTTACTCCAACGACAGGACCGTCTTTCTCCCTGCTGACAATAAAATACCTGTTTTTTTGAATGACCTCGTCCTTTTCAAAGACAAGATCAATGAGCATCCTCTGCTTTTTACCAAAGAAAGGCTCGGCATAGGCAAAACTTCCTTTTTTAATCATCGATGATGCCGGAACGCCCGTGATCTGTGTCATTGCCTCGTTCCATGCGATCACCTTGCCATCACGGTCGATCGCAAAACTCGGGTCGGAAGAAAAATTAAGCGTATTGATAAGGATAATCTGGGAGGTTCCTGTAGAACGCCAGGCAAGCCGTCCATCAACCACCTCGTAAATCCTGTCCAGTATCGTGCGCATTTCCAGAGCCGGGTTCTCCCCTTTTTTAATGTAGAAATCAGCCCCGTTGTTGAGGGCTTCGATTGCTGTATGCTCGCCTCCGACACCCGTAAAGATGATTACCGGAGTTGTATCCCCGCGGGAACGGATGATCTTGAGAAATGCAATCCCATCAATTTCCGGCATGTGATAGTCAAGGATGATTGCATCATACTTATTTGAAGAAAGGGAACTGAGCCCCTCATGTGCAGTGTGTGCGGTACGGACAGAAACACCACCTATCCGTGAAAAATATTCCTGCATGGCTTCCAAGAGCGCGGGTTCATCATCAACGATAAGGACGGAGAGCATACGACTGGTTCCTTATGGGGCCTCGCGGAATGTCACGGGGATGTGACCACCGGGTCACCCGGTTTTTCTTACTAGTGCTATAGGGTCAATGTAATATTTGATAGTTGAGTTTTAAGTGAGAAAATTTCTTGTGACTGCCTGCATTCCTGTTTGAATGCCCATGCCCAATTACACACTCTCACGTTTACGTTGAAACAACCGGTTCTTATTCATCCTGATAATTCCCTGTGCCCTCTCAAAAGCCTGGCGGGATTCCTCATCATGCCCGATCTCCTTGATGCAGACACCAAGATGGTTCCAGGCATTGGCATTGTTGGGGTTGATATCAGTGACCAATTCAAACGCGAGGATTGCTTTTTCAAAGATCTTCGTTTCACGGCGCATGATCCCGATTGTTTCAAGGATCTCCCCGTAATCATACACGAACTCCTCTTCGCGGGGAGATAATTCAAGCGCCCGCTCGAAGCTCTTTTGCGCATCATCGAATTTTCCCATCTCTTTTAAACAGAGGCCGCGATCGTTCCAGACATAAGCAAGGTTCGGATCGATCTCGATAGCCCGGTCAAAGCACCGTATCGCTTCTTCGTAATTCCCTTCACGGTAATAGAGCCGTACGCCTTGTTTGTAAGAAGATTTTGCCTTACCGGTTATCCGATCGAGAAAACCCGCAGGAGCAGATTCCTTTTCTTTGGAATCTGGTTCGGCAGATGGCCCCGTAACCGGTGTCGCCGCAGGAACGCCCCTCATACTCGCACCTGTAAAGTCTGTGATATCGCGGATCGAACTTGCCGCCCCAATAAAAACCCCCTTTCCATCAAAGAGCGGTTTTGCCCTCATCCAGAATACCTGTTCCCTGCCACCGGGTTTTGCAACTCGGGTCCATGCAACAATCGCTCCTTCTTCACGGGATATTATAGTATAATTATGTGCAGAAAGTTCCTCATCCGGTGCGAAGACCAGGTCAATAAGCAGCGGAGCTTTTTTTCCCAGAAATGACATAGCATACTCATGACCTCCCTTGCCGACCATCGTTTCGGCGAAAATGCCGCTCAATTCTTCCATTGCATGGTTCCAGCCGATAACTTTGCCTTCCCGGTCGATTGCAAACGTTGCCTCTTTTGAAAAACTCATCACATCGGCGATAATCCGTTGTGAAGTCCCCAATGATCTGCCGACAGACCTTCTTTCCTTTGCCTGGTGGATCATGTGCGCGAGCTCGCGGAACTGTGTCCTTGGATCGTCGCCTTTCTTTAAAAAGAAGTCTGCACCGTTATTGAGCGCTTCAATAGCCGCGTTCTCACGTCCAACTCCGGTGAAGATGATGATCGGGGTTGTATTCCCCTTTGCCCGAAGGTACTTTAAAAAATCAATCCCATTAAGTTCAGGCATATAATAGTCAAGAACGATCGCGTCATACTCCTTTTTTATTACTCTCTCCAGTGCTTCCTTCGTGGACGTGACCGTCTCGACTTTCATATCCCCGGGCTGTTCCAGAAAGTACCGGACAAGGTCGAGGATATCAGGTTCGTCATCAATGACAAGAACTGAGAGCATGGGGTACCTGGAGTCGCACATTACCTACGATGTATTGGTAATAAAAAGGTTTTGGGGTTATTCCCGTTTCCCCAGCTCGTGGTCAAGGCAAAAGAGGTGCCCCGGTATATCGCCGATTGTCTTTATCGTCCCAACTATCTCGTTTGCGTGCTCCTCTTCTTCCACCTGCTCTTTCACAAACCATTGGAGCATTTCAAATGTGGCATGGTCTTTTTCTTTTATCGCAAGCTCTACGAGTGCATTGATCATACCGGTGACCTTCTGTTCATGGGCATATACTTCTTCGAAGACTTTTCCGGCTGATGCCCACTTTGTTTTGGGCGCTTCAAGGGCAAGCAGGTTCGCTTTTCCGCCACGGGCAATCACATAATCATAAATTTTGAGAGCATGGGCCTGTTCTTCCTTTGCCTGGATACGCATCCACTTGGCAAATCCCTTCATATTGCCGGTTTCAAAAAATGCTGACATCCCGAGATACAGGTATGCCGAGTACAGTTCGCGGTTGACCTGTTTGTTGAGCGCTTCTTCCATCGTCTTGCTTAACATCTTGGGTTCCTCCGTAACTACCGACACTGTTATTTTGTTCTCTCTTAATGCTTTCGAACACGGCGGAAAAATGAACGAGTGGTATCCAACATTTTAAGGTATTTTTACCTTGATGTGATTGATTACCCTTCAAAAAAAGGTACCGGATAACCAGCCAAACCCGGTCAATGAGGTTTTTCCTTTATCCTGTCGCTGGTTGTAACATATCTCAAACATCCGGCTCTTTCGTTCGTCCTCGTACTATGCAGGATAAGACTCATTTTTTCTTTCCGGACCGGGAAAGTGATTTGAGGCAGGAACCAAGCACTGATGTGTGTTTTGGGCGGAAGACCCCTTCACTCACGTACCGAATATCCTCGATCGAAAAAAAAGCATGCGGCGTATAGTGTTGGATATGCCCGATTACATGCGGAAGATCGGTACGGTTGACCAGTGTCAGGATCATATTCACCGTCCCTCGTGAGCCGGTCGCATCAAGGCATGTGACGCCATAGTCTGATGATGTGAGAAATTCCATGAGGTCGCTTGTGGATTCCCCGGTTGTTACTATCCGGACGATCACCATGCCAATCGAGAGCTTCTCTTCAATAACGAGCCCGACATAGGTGCCCATGGCAAAGCCGAATGCAAATGCAAAGAAGTTGGCAATGTTGGAAAGGTCGCTCATCACGACTTCCACGGCAAGCAACCAGATTACGATCTCGAAGAACGCGATGATCGGGGCGAGGTACTTGATACCCTTGGAGATGTAGATAACCCGGATTGTCTCCATGCTCACATCGCCAATCCGGGCGATGAAAATCATGAGAGGGAGGATCACCCATGAATAGAGTTCGGGACTGATGATGAAAAACGACAGGATTTACGCCCCATGCACTTATCGGACAAATTTTAGCTTGTTGAAGCTGTATCAAATGTGCTGCGTATTCCTATATCAACTTTTTAATGGAGAGGAGAGAGAAAAAGGAGAAATAAAATGTTTTTTTTAAAAAGCATCAGGAGTACTTTTGCGGATCGGCGTCGAACTTCTTCTTGCACCCCGGGGCACAGAAGTAGTACTTCTTTCCCTTGTAATCGCTGGTGAATTTTGCCGTCTTTTCGTCAACCGTCATCTTGCAGATCGGATCGATTGCCATAGTTATTCCACCTCAGTTTCTTCCTTGCTTTGCCGGAGGTATATACCTTTTGAGCAACAGCGAGAGCGAAACAACGGTAACCGAACTTGCCGCCATCGCCGCCGCCGCGAGCTCGGGCGAGAATGTGATCCCAAAGAACGGGTACAGTACGCCTGCACCGACCGGGATCAACGCGGTGTTGTAGGCAAATGCCCAGAAAATGTTACCCCGGATCCTGCCCATAACCTTCTTAGAAAGCTGGATGGCCGCTACTGCGTCGAGCAGGTCATCTTTAATCAGCACGATGTCCCCGCTCTCAATCGCAACATCTGTCCCGCTCCCGATCGCAATCCCCACGTCAGCCTGTGCGAGCGCCGGGGCATCGTTGATCCCGTCCCCGACAAAGGCGACGGCCTTCCCCTGCTGCTGGAGAGTTTTTACCATCGCTGCCTTTGCGTCGGGGAGCACTTCAGCGATCACCTGCGTGATCCCGGCCTGCCGTGCGACCGCATCCGCCGTACGCCGGTTGTCACCGGTGACCATGACAACGGCAATGCCCATAGCGTTCAGCTGGCTGACCGCGGTCTTCGAGCTTTCTTTGAGCGTGTCGGCGATTGCGATTATACCGGCAAACTGGCCGCCGGTTACCACCAGTACCGCGGTCTTCCCATCTTTTTCAAAACCGGCGATCCGGGCTTCGACATCCGCGGGGATTGCAACAGCGTTCTCCTGCAGGAGAGTCCGGTTCCCAACCAGCACCGCTTCGGCAAGTACCGTTGCCGCTACCCCCTTACCACCGAACGTGGTGAAATGCTCCGCAGGCTCGCTCTTTGCACCCATCTTTTCCGCCTTCCTCACAACAGCCTGCGCCAGCGGGTGGGCCGAATTCTTCTCGACAGCCGCGGCGAACGAGAGGAGGGTCTCTTCGGTGATTCCGGACGGGACAAGGTCGGTCACTTCCGGTTTTCCCCGCGTCAGTGTGCCGGTTTTGTCCACGGCGACGGTTGTGACCTTCTCTGCGATCTCGAGCGCCTCGCCGTTCCGGATCAGGATACCCAGCTCCGCCCCGCGCCCGACACCCACCGTCACAGCTGTCGGCGTCGCAAGCCCAAGCGCGCACGGGCATGCGACGACGAGGACGGAGATGAGCGCCGTCAGCGCAAAGAGCAGCGTGCTATGGAATACGAGATACCAGGCCGCAAACGATGCAAACGCAATCACAAGGACAACGGGGATGAAATACGTAACCGCCACGTCCGCGATTCGCTGGACGGGAGGTTTACTCCCCTGTGCCTCCTCCACGAGCCGGATGATCTGGGCGAGCACCGTCTCTTTCCCGACCTTTGTTGCTTTGACCGAGAGGACGCCGTTCTGGCTGATGGTGCCGGCAACGACCCGGCTCCCCTTCGCCTTCAGGGGCGGGACCGGCTCGCCGGTGATCATCGCCTCGTCCACGTAGCTCTCGCCGGCAACCACCTCGCCATCAACCGGGATTTTTTTGCCCGGCTTCACGATCACGATATCCCCGACGGAAACATCTTCAACCGGGATCTCGGACTCGTTCCCGTCGCGGATGATGATCGCGGTCTTTGGCTTGAGCCCGATTAATTTTTTGATCGCGTCCGAAGTCCTCCCCTTTGCCCGGGCTTCGAGATATCGCCCGAGCATGAGGAACGATGCGAGCATGATCGCAGTGTCGTAGAACATGAACTCATGGGTGAGGATTATTGAAAACGTACCCATCACCGATGCAACAAACGAAACGCCGATTCCCATCGCGTACATAACATCCATGTTCAGCGTCCTGTGGGAGAGCGCGATCCACGCGGCCCGGAAGATGGGGTACGAGACGTAGACGAAGACCGGAGTTGCCACAATGAGCATCACATAGGCCAGCGTGTGCATGGGAACCGGAAGCGGCACCCACATGGCAAGCATCAGCGGGATGGAGACGGCAAACCCGATCGAGAACCGGAGGAACTTGTCGCGGAGATCTTTTTCCCGGATCTTCTTCTCCGCTTCCTCGCTCACTTCCTCAGAGAGCCCGATGTACTGGTAACCGGCATCCACGATCGCCTTTTTCATATCCGTAAGCGCCGTGATACTCTCGTTGTACGTCACGTATGCCTTCTCAGTCCCAAGGTTGACCGTTGCACCTGACACGCCAGGAAGGGCCCGCAGCGCTGCCTCGATCGTCTCGACACAGGTGGCGCACATCATGCCGCCGACCTTGATCGTCGCCTGCCGGTTGATGATATCGTAACCGGCATCTTTTACCGCTTTTTCGAGATCTGACAACTTTACGGTCGCAGGATCGAATTCGACATGGGCCGTGTCGGTGCCAAAGTTTACCTGCGCCTTTTCGACATTCTTCAGTTGCGAGAGGGATTCCTCAATATTCACCGCACAGGTCGCGCAGTGCATGCCGGAAATTTTTATCTCGGCTTTTTTCTTTTCGGTTTCGGGCATGGGTTCCTCCGGGCAGGTTATCCCATGATGTGGATTATCCTGCTGATTGTACTAAAGGATTGTGAAGGATCACACTATCCTTCCTGTCCGGGCGGTTACGATCGTTTTTTTTTCCATACGTAAAAGTCCGGCCACAGGAATAAACAGGAGGACGCATAATCCTGTACAGGAGATTCACCGTGCCATGAAAATCCTCGCAATCCACGGGAGCCCCCGGACTATCCGCAGTACCACGCGAAGACTTGCCGTGTGGGTGCTGGAAGGAGCACGGGAAGCCGGGGCGGAAACGGAGATGGTCGACCTCTGCGATTACCGGGTCACACCCTGCACGGACTGCGAGGGCTGCAGGATGACCGGTACCTGCGTGTATGACGACGATGTCCCGGCACTTGTCGCACGCATGAAGGAAGCAGACGGGATCGTTTTCGGTTCACCGGTCTATATTGACAACGTCACCGGCCAGATAAAGATCTTTTTCGACAGGCTGGCGGATGCGATCCACTACCAGATACTGACGGGGAAATACGGGTGCGCCGTTGCTGTCACCGAGGAATCGGGTGGCGATGAGGTTGTCGCGTACCTGAACCATGTGCTGAACTACCTTGGTGTTATTTCGGTTGGCGGAATCGGCATCGCAACGCGGGGAAAAGACGGGGTGATCGATCGTGCGGAACCGGAGGCCCGGGCGCTGGGGAAGAAACTTGCCGGCGCGATCCGGCATGGTTTTTCAGATCCAAAGCAGGAAACAGAAATTACCGGCAACCGGGCATATTTCAAAAGCATCGTGGATGCGAACCGCGACTTCCGGACCGTGGAATACGAGGACTGGGAAAAAAAGGGATGGCTGGACTGACTGGCACAGGTCCTGCGGCAGCAGTATACTGGAAAGATAGTACTCCTGCCTCGGATTAGTCTTCCTTTCCTGGTTCGGATGGAGGCGTAGTTACAACTTTCCGGTAAAAGCCGGCAACGCAGGCAATGATCAACACGGCCAGCAGGACTGCGCTGAAAATATTTTCCGCTACATTCGTGCTGATAGCTATATTCATGTGGGCCATGTCGTTGACTGCACCGATGAGCAGGGCAACAACCAAAAACAAAATTCCACCGGTGATGATGCCAAGGATAATCGCAGCTGCAACGCGGAGCGGATCTGATTTTCCAGTCATGTGAAATTCTCTAAAGCATGGTGAACCTTATTCATATAAAAACCCCGGGCCCGATCCCTGCGGGTGTAAGTGTACGGAAGTGTCCCATTCCCAATACTGAAACTTCTCTGTTTTTCTCTGGATGCCGGTCCTTTACATCACAACAAGAAACACCGCGTATACCGCAACCTGCAGTATCGTGAGCGGGATGCCAACACGTGCAAATTCCCAAAACGTGAGCGTTTCCCCCTGCTTCTCGGCATTCTGGATGATGATGACGTTGCTTGCAGCCCCAAGAATGGTAAGGTTGCCGGCAATCGTACTCCCTGCGGCGAGTGCCATAAGCTGCGCAGTTGTCCCGCCTGCCTGCATAATCATGGGCTCAAAGAGGGCAACAAAAGGGACGTTGGAAACAAACTGGCTGATGACGACACTCGATGCAAGGATCAGCGGAACCGATGATACGGCACCCGCATCGACAAACGACTGGAAGAACCCGGTCTGCCAGACACTCTGCATCAAAACAAACATTGCGGCAAAGAAGACCAGCGTATACCAGTCAATATCATGCATTACCTTAAAGCGCTCTTTTGAAAATATCAGGACCGGAGCTGCTGCAAAGAGTGCAATGAAAGGAAGTGTAACAACAAACCCCATGCCAACAAACGAGAGGACAATATTTGCCGCAACCAGCGTAATGATAATGCCAAGCGAGCACTGGCAGATGCGCATACACTGTATATCACCAGAAGCAGGGGCTTTGTGCTGCAGCGGACGGAAGGAAAATTCTCTGTGATAGAATATCCTGATAACTGCAAACGCGATGATGAGGTTGATCAAGGTAGGAATGGCAAGGTGCCACGCAAACGTGACAAACGGCGCCTGCATCCCGCTGTTCACCGCAACCAGAAGGTTCTGGGGATTGCCAATCGGGCTCATCACACTTCCGGTTGTAATCGCCACAGCAAGCGAGAGCAAAAGTAATTTTGGGGAGATGCGGAACTTCGTTCCGAAGGCAAGGACAATGGGAGTCCCGATGATCGCCAGTGTGTCGTTCATCAGGAACGCTGAGAGCAGCCCCATGAACAGGATGATCAGGATCACGAGCCGGTCAACGGTTATTGCCCGGTGGAAGAGCCGGTAGGCGATGAACTCCAGGTACCCGCTTTTTACAAGGGCTTCCCCGACAACAAACATCCCGAACAGGAACACCATGACATCGACATTGATCGCCCGCACTGCATCGGCAACAGTGATCTGACCCAAGAGCATGACCGCCAGCGCTCCGCAGAGCATGATCTGCCATATCTTTAAGGAAAACCTGCCTACCTGCCGCACCGCAATCAGAAGGAAAACGGCAGCGAGCACGATGACTGCGATGTACGTATAATCCATCTATGAATGCCGGTTGATGAGGGTTGGCATCCAGTTCCCGCTGATCGTAATTGGATTTTCCTGATGCGGGATTCCATGATCGCAAGGGTACGCTGTTCTCGTGGACATGTTGACATTTCCGGTAATTCATTTGCCAGACTTCTTCCTTGCTTTCATCTCACACCAGAAGCGATTGCAATCAGGTTGCTACCCCAATTCACAGAGGACGCCCGTTCCATATGCAAAAAAAGCGGAATTCTCAAATAGTCTGAAACGGAATTTCTGTGTATGAACCTTAAGTTTTTAATCTCTGTTATCGCCGTTCTTGTGGCACTCCTGGTAGCTGCGGGATGTACCGGGGGGGGTGGCCAGACAACCCCGGCACCAACAGCAGCTCCGACAGAAGTTCAGACGCTCGCCGTTTCCACGACGGTACTTCCGACCGCTGCCGGGGGTTCAACCCAGCCCGGTCCAACCCAGACGCTTCCACCTGCAACTCCGGTATCATTTACCGTTGAGAAAGCCGGTACCTATTCCACAACAATCATCACAACATTTGACGGGGGTAAAGGTATGAGCGGGGTAAACAAGGTCGATGTCCGGGTCACCCGCGCCGATGGAACGGTAGTAACGGGCGTCCTCAAACCAATGAAAGGTGAGACCGTTGAACTGGAAGGCACCAAGGGTACGGACCGGGTTGAGGTCATCGTGACCATGAACACCGGAAATGTGTATACGGTCATCGACCAGCAGATGCCGTATAAGACACGTGGCTGATGGTAATTTTCCTACCTTTCCCTTCTTTTCGTTCACTGGTGTAAAATCAGAGTCCTGTTAAAAAGTTTATTAAAAAAATCGGATACAAGGGAATTTTTAATCAGAATTTATTTTTTGTTTCCTTCTTTCACGTTCCAGTGCAGTACGACGCCCTCACCCATGTGAATAACCTCAAGGAGGGCAAGGCGGGGAAAATCCGCCTCTTTAATGAAACCTCCCCCATCTGCAGGAGTCGGTGCATCCACTCCCCCGATGATGATATTTCCGACAAACGTGTAGAATTCATCGACAAGTCCGTTTCCAAACAGGCTGGCAATCAACGTGCCGCCACCCTCCACCATCATATGACGGACACCCATTGAACCCAGCTGGTCAAGTACTGATCGGAGATCTACATCGTCCTCCCCGGCAACAATTACCTTCGCGAGATGTTCCAGTTCGGCAACCTTCGCCGGATCTGCCTTCCGGGAGACTGCAACCACCCTCACTCCCTCCCCCTTGCGGAGCACGGAGGCAGAAAGAGGGATGCGTGCGGTGCTGTCCACGATCACGCGGACAGGGTGTTCGTCTTTCCCCTGCTCCTTGCGTTTCCGTTTGAGATCATCTGATTTCACGGTCAGGGAGGGGTCATCAGCAAGTACCGTTCCGATTCCAACCATCACGGCATCGCTTGCTGCCTTGAGGCGATCCACCCTGAGGAAGTCTTCGGGGCCGGAAATCTTCACCTGCCGTCGCTCCCGGGTGGATATCTTGCCATCTGCGCTCATCGCAACATTGACCACCACATGAGGGCGCATGAAATATCCTTTGATCCTCAGGGTATTATAGCAACCGGATGGACGGGGGCATGACCAAAGAAACACCAGAGCAATACCGGATTTAAAAATTAACACCATGAGGCTTGTACCTGAAGATTTTAACGATTTTTTGCGGTTTTTTGGAGAATGTATTTATAAAAACAGCGTCAAAGAACTTGTATATACATGCATCGGTATATCGCCCTGCCGCGTTATTCCATTACCCATACCGACTTTGTCCGACTCTGCGTCATCATCTCACTCTCCCTTTCCAGTATTTTTATCAGCTCCCTTGCTCTTGCCCGGAATATCCACACTATTACCCCTCAGCTTTTCTATTTCCCGATCATCTATGCAGCCTATTTTTACCGCCGCAGGGGGATCTATGTCGCTGGTGCCTGCGCAATCGCATACCAGGCAGTCGCCTATTACTATATTTTTCCCGACATATTCAGCATGGGATATGCAACAGGGCAGTCAGTGCTCTTCATCTGCGTTGCCGCGGCAGTATCCCACTTCACCGAACGGTTAACAACCAGCGAAGGTCGGTACCGGAATATTTTTGATAACTCATATATCGGGATCGTCTTTTTTAACTTTGATACTCTCGCGATCACCCTTGCAAACGGACACCTGGCAAAGCTACTGGGGTATTCGCCGGACGAACTGGGAAAAATGACGGTATCCCAGCTCTTCTATTCCCAAGACGACCTGCGACGGTTTTTAAAACAGTCCGGATCGTTGAGCGGATCTACCGGCATGGAGACCCGGTTTATAACAAGGAATGGCGATCCATCCCGGGTCAGACTGTCGTGGGGGAAACCTTCCGGGAACCAGGTGAACTTTTCGGTTGTCGATATCAATGAGCAAAAACACAACCTGCAGACAAACCTCACTTCTATAAGACAGAACAGGTTACTGATGGATACAACACCTATAGGGATGGTGATCATCAATAACAGAAAGATTATCCGCACTAACCCTTCATTTAACTCCTTCTCAGGGTACAAGGGCGATGAACTGGCAGGAAAGGATCTTGTCGCGTTTGTCCATCCTGATGACCGGAAGGAGTTTAGTGATCTTGTATCCAGGTCAACGCGGAAAACGCAGGTTTTAATAAATCCGGAGTTCCGGTTTCTCACAAAACCCGGCGGGACGAAACGGGCAACACTTTTTTTTACCCCGGTTGGTGATGGCGGGGCTCCCTCAGTACTCATCACCATTATGGACATCTCCGAGCGTGAGAACCTCAAAGAACAGATCCGTCAGGACACCGAACGGCGACGCGGTGTTATCACAAATATTGCGCATGAACTGCGCACGCCCCTCCAGCCAATCATCGGATACCTGGATATGCTTATTCAGGACCCGGAAGAATTCGGCATTTCAAAAGAGACAAAAAAGATCCTGGGCCGGTGCCTCCAGAGCGCAGACCGTGAGCGCAGGATAATCAACCAGATGATTGACTTCTCGGTGATCGATTCCGGAAAGCTCCCGATGGATTATTCTGTCTTTTCTGTACGGGACCTCTTAAAAGATATCATCAACGCCAGCGGGTATTCGATGAAGTCAGATATTGTCTGTGAAGTTCCTCAAAACCTCACGTTTATGGGTGATGCACATAAGGTCTCAATTGTTGTTGACTCGATACTTTCCAATGCCGTAAACTATTCCAAACCGCCAAGGAGGGTACGGATCATATACAACTCTTCTGCTGATGACACCTACCACCGGCTCGCCATTCGGGATAACGGCATCGGCATCACGGAAGCCCAGCTCGATGAGATCTTTGAGCCATTCCAGCTCGCTGATTCAGACCAGCTGAGCCGCAAGTATGAACGGATCGGGCTCTCACTCTCAATCGCAAAGGAATATATCCGGATGCACGGCGGATATATCAGCGTGGACAGTGTGGTCAATGAGGGGAGCACGTTCACCATCCATATCCCAAAAATACCTCACGAGGACGTCAATACCCCCGAATCTTTTGATATGTGGTTATGAGATCCCATTAACCGGGTCCAAAACGCGGGATCTTGCCAAAATCCCACGACCTTATAGAAAAAACCAAAGACGCACCTGTCATAAAAAAAAGGCAAGCTGATGATTCATCGGTTATGGTGCATACCGGTTTGGCAGAAAATTCTTGTCTGAAATCGTATTCATTACGACAGGGACATACTAGTGTCGCGGCTTTTTGCCCGTGATTATGCCGGCCACCGGCTTTTCCCGTTCAGTTTTTTTAACGCCCGGCACTTGTTAAAATAGGTCTCACCCCAGATCCAAGGCTGGTAAGTTCCGCACATATCAGGCTTAATATCATGGATCCCACAGAGATACCTCCTTTTCCCGAGCCGTTGCAGGAACGGGCAGGCAGGAAGGTAGTCGTGGGTAAGTGGGTCACGCATTTCGACGATAACAATATCGTCCAAATCCTCGGGTCTGACATCTGAGCAGTTGACCCATGTGCCATCGCTTTTACAGGCAGAGAAGTACCGGAGGATATCATGCCTGCCCCGTTCGATCCAGCCAAACAGGTTTTCAGCCGTTGGTGTGATACTATCGCCGAAGATCTTGCAGCAGAGCCCGCACTGTTCGCAGAGCTCATCGGATGATTCCTGCCCTTCCATACTTATCTAGAGTATTCTCTGTGCTGCGGGATAAGGTTTGATACCCGATTATTGCTGCTCTTGCATCTATTGGAATGAGGGTTATAACAGCGTCACCACAGGATAAGCTCTCTGCATTTGCAATTGAAATAATCATTTTTTTAGCAATCATTGCATCTTATAACGTTGTGAAAAAATATTTATGAAAGAACGAAAATTACACAAAACAGAAAATTCGGCCTATAACGAGATTTAGACTTGAAAATTGTTCACCCCGTCCGGGGTTTCACTATTAATCCCGTTTTAAACAGGATCAGAACATCGGTAAGAAAATGCTGCTATGGGGATTCGAACCCCAGTCGCGAGCGTGAGAGGCTCGCATGATTGGCCGGACTACACTATAGCAGCCTGCTCATCTAGGTGGGTGGTTTGTGCACTTAAATGTTGTTTTACGGGAGAATTTTGTGGTTTCGTACATGCCATGACAACCTCATCCGTGACGGTTCATAGGTCATCGGAGCAGAAAATCTGAATTTTTTATCTTCAGGTTTTGAACCATACAAAAAGTAATTAATCGTAACATCACACTACGTGATCGATTGAAATGGCAAACAACAGAAAAGATCAAGCGGTATCAGAAGTGATGGGATCGATCCTGATGGTTGCCCTGGTTGTTATCCTTGCCGCGATCATTGGTGCATTTGTATTTGGTATGGTTGGCAGCGTGCAGTCACCTAATCTTATTGGAGTGTCCGCTGTGCGATCTGATGCAGGTAATGTTACTGTTACATATATGTCTGGTGGGGATAGTCGAACTCAAGTATACTGGATGAGTATATCTGTCAATGGCACTGCCTCTACAACGTTGGGTATTAATGGCGGGACAACCCCGTTGGAGGTCGGCAATTCAACAATTGTCAGTGCCCCGGTACCAGGCAATGACCATATTGTTGTTGTTGGCAGGTTTTCTGATGGTACCGATCAAATTGTACTTGATACTCTTATCTGATCCTTCATCACCTATTTTGCTTTTTTAATAAACAAATACTGCCATTCATTATTGTTTTTCCAACCGCTTTATTATTCCAGACGACAATAACCGGAGACGAGTGGTAGCACAACCGATACAAGCGTGATCGCGTTGTTGCCGGGGTGTCCTGATGAGTGGTCTTGAGGATCAGATCCGCGAACTGGAGAATGAGCTCCAGCGGACGCCATATAACAAGGCCACGTCAAAGCATATTGGAAGAATAAAGGCCAAGATCGCACGGTTGCGGGACGAGGCAGTCACCCGTGCGATGAAAGCCGGCGGGGGTAGTGAGGGGTTCTCGGTCAAGAAGTCCGGAGATGCGACTGCCGTGCTTGTCGGGTTCCCTTCGACGGGTAAGAGTACGCTGCTCAACCAGCTGACAGGGACGCAGAGTGCTGTGGCTGCATACAATTTTACTACTCTCACCGTTGTGCCCGGCGCCCTTGAGTACAAGGGGGCAAAGATCCAGATCCTTGATATCCCCGGCCTTATCGCCGGTGCCGCGATGGGCAAGGGCAGGGGCAAGGAAGTGATCGGTGTCGTGCGCAGCGCCGATATCATCATCATCCTTGTCGATGTCTTCAACCAGCAGCACGTGGATGTCCTGCTCAGGGAGTTGTACCATGCAGGAATACGGATCAACTGCAAAAGACCTGACATCACAATCAAGAAGACCGCATATGGCGGCGTCCGGTTGTCCGCGGTGGGGACGCTGGATCTTGACATCGGGGAAGTCCGTTCAATCCTTGCTGAGAGCAAGATGATGAACGCCGAAGTCCTTATCCGTGGCAACGCGACACAGGAAGATTTTATCGATGCGGTGCAGGGTAACCGCGTCTATGTTCCTGCATTTATCGCGGTGAACAAGGTCGACCTTGTTGAGCCGGAGACCTCAGACATGATCGAACGAGAGCTTGTAAACCGTTTCAAAGTGCCGCCGATCATGATCTCCGCACAGGCAGGTTTTCACATGGAGGAGGTCAAGGACGCGGTCTATGATTCGCTCGGGTTCATCCGCGTCTTCTTAAAACCCCATGGCGAGGAGGCTGATCTCGAGGAACCGCTCATCATCAGGAAAGGAAGCAATGTGCAGGATGTCTGCACCAAGCTCCACCGGGATTTTGTGCACAGGTTCCGGTATGCCCGCATCTGGGGAAAATCCGTCAAGCACCCGGGACAACGCGTCGGGCTCCCGCATAAACTTAAGGACGGTGACCTTCTCACCATTATTATTGAACACTGATCGTTAATTAGTAAAAATCTCTTAAATAGAAAAAGGGATTATTTCTTAATCCCGCCCTGTGACATGGCTTTTCCCTGTTCCAGTGTTTTGGTCATATCCTGCGCATAGGTTGTGTTGCTGATCCCAAGCACGTTCATGACGTCGTGAACCAGCCCCGTGGTAATGGATATTGTATCCATCTTCGGCTGCAATTTTTTTTATCGGAAAAAAAGGCTTTGGAGAGAGCTCTGATCTCACATCAGTACCAGAGATTCATCTTGAACCGGTTTTTTAGGAAGAACTTTATGAAAAACGATGATTTCTCCAGAGCCATATAAAACCGTTATTTCCTTCCTTTGATCATTCCTATCAGGATGAGAAGGAGGCCAAGAACCACAAAGAGAATCGACGGGGATTTCTGGGCAGGGAACGCAAGCGATGGATTTGATTTCAGCGAGGGGATCAGCAGGGATCCATAGGTTGATACACATGAGATGATATCATCGCTCAACAGGAACTCTCCGGGAAGGATAAACGCGATTATGCCGATGACCAGTGCGACGATGCGCAAGCATCCTGCAGAGTCTTGCCAGTGTCATGGTGCTCCTGATAAGGGGTAATGGTGCAGGGGCAAGATAGTTTTTGGGAGGAAACTGGTAAGAAGCAGAGATAGAATTGTCAGATGTGATGTACCGGCAAGGAGCGAATTGCACAGGATCTGGTTTTTTTAAAAGATGCCGGTTTGCTTTATCTGATTACCGATCACGGATCACTGCCGAGATCACATCAACCGGCGCATCCGTCTTGATCCCATACCCTGAATAATGGGTACGGGTCGCAGCGAACCCCTGCGAAGTGAGACGTTCAATAACCGTTGCGATCTCCGGCGGCGAAACTTTGAGCCATTTCGCAAAGACGTGGTAATCGTAATGGGATGATGTGTCGAGCTCTTCTTTGCAGGTCTCAAGAAGTTTTAAAAGTTCCTTTTTTGTCCCCAGTTCCATCCCCCCGAGCCGTTCCTGCATCCGTTCAAGAAGCGGGCGATCGTTGATGCTGCCAAGCCAGAGCGGTCCGATTGGCTCCAGAGGTTCGCCGCAGTGCGGGCAGGATGAGGATTTTTCCGGGATCATTCCCTTTGATTCTTCCCTGTACGGACATTTTGGGCACTGGAGCACAAAACCGATCCGACCAAGTGCACGGTCAGCTGCTCGTGCACCGGCAACGAGTCTCAGGTGGAGCCGGAAGAAGTGCTCGCGGGAAAAACAGAGGAGCGGTTCGATACCCCGGTCGTACTTGATGACCTCGCGGGCAATAAAGCCCAGAAGAGTTCGCAGACCTACCTCAGCATGGTACTCGGTATTCATCGGAGTTGCGAAGTACCGGCGCATCCCTGCCTTCAGGTGAGCCCCGCAGAGCGGGGCTGTATCGGTGGCAGTGATAAAAAGATACCGGCGTGCCCCCCGTACCCCGGCATCAACAAACGGGGCGGGAGTGCCAAACGGGTCGAGGTCTACGGCATCAAACCGTCGTTCCGAGAGCAGGGACCGTGCATCCCGTTGCACAAGTTCGATGGGCGAGCTGGTGTGTGCAATGTTCTTTTCGATGAGGGTGATTGCTTCAGGGTCACGGTCGTTGATGGTGACGGGAATCCCGCATTCATGGGCAATCCGGATCCCCCTCACCCCGGTCGCTCCCATTGCATCGAGGTAATCTTTAGGTGCCGGTTCAATGCAGGAGCAAAAAAGGACTGTTGCGTCGCGGTTCAGTTCCATGCGGCGGTTGAAAAAGACGGGAGCGGTCCCGGGAGGGAAGTTGGTCGTGGCATCCTGCACCGGAACAAAAAACACAGAACTGCCTTCCGTTACCTCGACAAGCTCCATTTCAGCAGGACTGTTCGGGCTCAAAAACCTTATACATATGCCTCGGCAAATGGTATGGGGAGGGCGAGTGGCTTAGCCCGGACATAGCGTCAGCCTCCTAAGCTGAATGCCGGGGGTTCAAATCCCCCCTCGCCCGTCAACAATTCGCGCTTTTTCGAGTGGTTTAATAGGATACCGGTCAGATAGTTGATTGCGTCATGACCTTCCATGGTTATCTTGATATTACCCGCCCGGTCAATGCGGTTGTCTCCGGTCTTGCGGCAGCGCTCGGTTACCTTATTGCGACAGGCACCCTTGTTCCCGCTGCCCTTATCCTTATCCCCATTGTTATCCTCATCACAGCTGCCGGAAATGTCATCAACGATTACTATGACGCGGATATTGATGCAATCAACCGCCCGCAGCGCCCGATCCCGTCCGGTGCAGTAACGCGGACTTCTGCACGGTCGTTTGCAATCATCCTCTTTTCAGCCGGTATCCTCCTCTCCCTGTTTACCAACCCGCTCTGTATTGCTATCGCCGTCGTTAATTCACTTCTCCTGATAGCATATGCAGGCAAGCTCAAACGTATCCCGGTGTACGGTAATATCGCTGTATCCTACCTTGCTGCAAGTATCTTTTTATTTGGTGGATCTTTAGCCGGAACCTCCGGTCTTGTCCAGAACCTGCCGCTTGCCGCTATCACATTCTTTGCGATGATGGCACGGGAACTGCTCAAGGATGCTGAAGACATTGAAGGTGATACGGCAGGGAGTGTCCGGACCATTCCTATGAAGATGGGGATCAGGAGCACCAGCCGGATCGCCTTTGCCTGTGCGGTCTTTGCAATCTGCATAAGCCTGGTCCCGGGTCTCTGGTGGGGCGGCAGGTATCTCGTGGGTATCGGGGTTGTTGACCTTTTTATTCTCGCTGCTGTAGCCAAGGCCCTTTCTTGTACCACACCCGGCTGCGTGACGGCGTCCCGGGTAACGACCATGGTAAAAGCGGGCATGTTCGCATCGCTCGTTGTCTTTACCCTTGCTGCCTTGTTTATGAAGTGACCCGTGCATCGGGTTTAAAAGCACTCGAAGCAACAGGTTTATCCCGCTCTCAAGCCTCAATTACCCTGAGGGGAAATGGCAAAAGTAATCCAGAAGGGGGATACGTTCTATGCGGAAAAAGGCGCGTATTTTGATGGCAACGTCAAGATAGACGGAAATTTCATCGTGCCGGCACACACGCACTTCTGGGGCAGGCTCAACGTCAGCGGAAGACTCGAGCTCGGCCCTCGTTCAAGCGTTGCGCTGGGCATCTCCTGTGGGAGCGCTATCATCGGCAGCAATGCGCGGATCAAGGGGCCGATCATGGCAACCGGGGATGTTACGGTCCTCGACAACGCCATCGTGCATTCCCTGCAGGCTGCCGGAAAAGTAATCCTGCGCCAGGGTGTCCGGGTAGGAGATGTTTCTTCCGGAGATACCCTGTTTATTCACGGAAAAATCAAGAGCGGGAAATTAATCGGCAAAAACGTAAAGGTCTTGGGGGATTAACTCCGGATCTATACCGAGGATCGCCATTTCGTACACGTCAGCCCAGCTGACAAACGTCTCAACACAGCCTTCTTTTGCGGTTACAACCCCCATCGCTACGAGACCCATCTTATCCGCCATGTCAATGCCCTCTTTTACTTCCGAAAGGCACCCGACCCCGATGATCGCTTTCGGCCGGTATTTTTTCACCATTCGTTTGATGAATGATGAACCGGGGACTACAAAGACCCGGTAACCCATCTCTTCCAGCAACAGGTGTGCCTGGCCGATGGTGCACTGGCCGCAGGCCTGGCATTTGAGCCCCTCCGGGGTAAGGTGGGCCGGGCACCGTGAAGAGCGGAGGCACTGGGGCAAAAAGATCGCACGCCCGGTGACCGGCACCCGCTCGAAGTCGCTCTTGCTCATCGTATTGTGGAGTTTGATAAAAAAAGAGAGCATCTCGCGGTCCTCAAGCCCCAGCAGCCGGAAGATCGCTTTTGCAAACCCCTCAGTAAAAACAAGCCCTGCACGTAAAAATCCCGGGAAATAGAGCCTGCCCTTTTTGATTGAGTAGAGCGATATGATTACCAGCACGAATGCAAGCAGCACCATGCCGAGAATGATGATGACCGTGACAATACCGATGATCGTCATCAGACTTTCATAGGGTGCAAGAGAGAGATCCATGCCGGTGAACGCTCCGTATTGGTGTATTATCTGATCGTGCGGTGACGAATTAAGGCTTTCATATCAAGTGGCAGATGAAGCACGCCCTGCTCGGTGATGACTGCGGTGACCAGTTCCATGGGCGTCGCGTCAAATGCGGGGTTTCGCACCTTCACCCCTTCCGGGACGGTGATGCGTGTCCCGCAGCGGGCGACTTCGTCCCGTGAACGCTCTTCTATCACCACATCTTTTTCCGTACGCTCATGATCAAATGTCGAGAGCGGGGCTGCCACGTAGAACGGGATTGCATGGTGCCGGGCGCATACCGCATGCATGTATGTGCCGATCTTGTTGAAGACCACATCCCCTGTAATCCGATCTGCCCCGACAACCACCGCATCAATGGTACTGGTGCGCATCAGGTGCGCCGCCATGGAATCGGTGATCACGGTCACGTCGATGCCGTCATGTGAAAGTTCCCATGCAGTCAGCCGGGCACCCTGAAGGAGCGGGCGGGTCTCGCAGGCAAGCACCTTCACCTCCTTTCCCTGCTCAATAGCAGACCGTATCACGCCGAGTGCCGTCCCCCATGTCGTGCAGGCAAGCGCTCCCGCATTGCAGTGCGTGAGTACCGTACATCGTCCGGGGAGCAGCGCGGCTCCATATTCACCAATCGCATGGCAGCAAGCCTCATCCTCACGCGCGATTTTCTTTGCTTCAGCGAGTGCGATCTTTTTTGCTGCATCGATCGAATCCGCCCGTTCCAGGGCACACAGGACCCGGTTAACTCCCCACGACAGGTTGATCGCAGTCGGCCGTGTTGCGGTGAGGAGATCGCCCTTCTTTCGTATCTCGGCACGGAATGATGCAAAATCCTTTTTTTTGCACGTTGCCGCTGCAAGTGCAACGCCAAATGCCCCTGCAACACCAAGAGCCGGGGCACCCCGGACTTCGAGCCGCCGTATGGCAGTGGCAAGCCGTTGTACCGTCCGGCAAAGAACGACGATATAGTGTCCGGGAAGCCGGGTCTGGTCGATATACCGGATACATTTGTGCGTATCGTCCCAGCCAATGGTTTCTCCACACTTCACGCAGACCGCGTCCTTGTCGCATCAATGAAGGCACGCATTGCTGCAGACCCGGCGTGGGCAACAGAGTCCGGGATATCTTTTGGGGCGGTCGCGGTACCGGCAACATAGATGCCCGGCCTGATCGTGCCGACTGTATCAACCGCATCGTGTAACGGTTTGATAAAGCCGGTGTCTTCAACCGGGATACCAAGCTGGTGTGCGATGGCTGCAGTATCCCCGGCCGGCCCGATGCCGACCGACAGCACGACAAGGTCGGGGTGCAGGATATCGACCTCCCCGTTCTCGGTATTCTCGACCTGAACAACCATCCCGTCTTTATCCGGGAGTACATCGGAGGGTATGCCGTGCAGGAACCGGACCCCCATCGATTTTGCCCGTTCAAAGTATTCCTCGTATCCCTTGCCGTAAGCACGGATATCGATATAGCAGATGGTGACCTCGATCTCCGGGTGCTTTTCTTTGATCAGGATCGCATTCTTTACCGCCTGCATGCAGCAGACACACGAGCAGTAGGGGCGGCCGATACTCATATCCCGCGATCCCACGCACTGGATAAATACAACGCTTTTTGGTCTGGCCCCGTCACTCATACGCAAAACTTTTCCCCCGGTGGGGCCGCTTGCATTGATCATCCGCTCGAGCTCGAGGCTCGTGATCACATCAGGCAGGATAAGGTGTCCGAACTGCGCTTTTTTAACTGTATCAAAGACGTCATATCCTGTTGCAACGATCACACTTGCTGCCGGAATCCTTATCGTAACAGCCTCCTCTTTTTTCCTGATCGCGTCAAGCCCGCAGACGTCGTAGCACAACCCGCATTCGATACAATGATCGGCATCCTTGATGACGATATCCGGCACCGGTTGCGGCTGGGGTTTGTAGATTGCCTTTCGTATCCCGATACCGGCATCGAACCGGTTGTAGACCTCAACCGGGCAGATCTGGATGCAATCGCCGCACCCGTTGCAGAGCGACTCATCAATATACCGCGGGTGCCTTTTGACTGTCACGGTGAACCTGCCGACTTCCCCGTCGATCGACTCCACTTCAGCACAGGTATAGATTTTGATATTTTTGTGTCGGGCGACTTCGGCCATTTTGGGGGAGAGGATGCACATGGAACAGTCATTTGTGGGAAATGTCTTGTCGAGCTGTGCCATGTGGCCCCCGATCGATGGCTCGCGATCGATGAGGTGAACGATAACCCCGTGGTTGGCAAGGTCAAGCGCCGCCTGGATGCCGGCAATACCCGCCCCGATCACGACCACATCACCCATTGGCATACTCCGTGGCGAGCTGCACGTACGATCGCGCGTTGGTCAGGATGTATTCCTTCTGGGCATCGGTCACCTGTTTGATAACCTTACCGGGAACACCGACGACCACAGAACCCTCCGGTATATCAGCCCCCTCGGTAACGACGGCACCGGCACCGATCAGCGAACCGGAACCGACCTTCGCACCGTTAAGGATAATTGCCCCCATCCCGACAAGCACCTGGTCACAAAGCGTGCACCCGTGCAGGATCGCCCCGTGCCCAACGGAGACGTTACTGCCGATGATCACCGGGTGTCCTTTGCTCGTGTGCACAACGCAGTTGTCCTGGACATTAGAGCCTTCACCGATGATGATCCGGTCTTTGTCCGCCCGCACGACCGCCGAAAACCAGATGCTCACGTTTGCCGTGAGCGTGACATCCCCGATAACCGTTGCATTGGGGGCAACAAAGAGCGGGTTGCCGACGACCTTTCCATCCATACCCATAATACCATAGGAAATTAACGTACAGAGAGTATGAAGGTTATGGTAGGGGGAACATTCGACCCCCTGCATGACGGTCACAGGAGCCTCCTGAACCGGTCATTCGGGCTTGCCGGAGACAGGGGGCAGGTCGTGATCGGGCTTACGACCGACCCTTTTGCAAGCCGGAAAACCCACCCGACCCGGCCATTTGATACACGGAAAAAAGAGTTAACCGACTATATCTCTAGCCAGAATTTTACCGCGGACTGGGTCGTTGAACCGCTCAATGACCGGTTCGGTTCAGCACTGGACGCGGACTTCGATGCGATCGTAGTATCCGAGGAGACCCTTCCTGTCGCTGTGGAGATCAACCGGCTCCGGCGCGAACGGCGCAAAAAGAAAGTGGATATCCACCAGATCACGTGTGTGCTCGCCGAGGACGGGCGCTGGATCTCATCGACAAGGATCTGGCGGGGCGAGATCGACGTGCACGGGAACCTGATCAGATGATGTGGCTCGTGAGATCCTTTGTGATTACCCAGTCGCAATACGTGCAGTGAAGCCCTTTTGGCGTCACGAGGAACCGGCTCCGGATCGGCTCGTTGGTGTTTGAGATGCAGCCGGGGTTGGGACACCGGACGAGCCCTTCGATCATCTCGGGGATCTCCACCCCCTTCTTTTCACAGACCTTATAGTTCCGGATGATGTTTATCGTTGCCTTGGGGGAGATGAGCGCAATCCTATCCACCTCTTCTTTGGAGAGTTCACGGTTGGAGAGCTTCACGATATCTTTCTTGCCCATCTGCCCGCTCGGGACATTGGTGGCAATGGAGAGTGCTTCCTGGGTTGTACCGGTGATGCCGAGGATCTTTACGACGTTGAGCGCTTCACCCGATGCGATATGATCGATCACCGTGCCGTTCTGGATGCGGCGCACCAGCAACCCCTCGTTCTCAGGGTTCTCCGTCTTTTTCATTGCAGCACCTGCAGGAGCATCGCCATCCTCACCGGGACGCCGTTTTTGGACTGTTCAAAGTACTTCGCGTGGGGGAGCAGGTCAACCCGCGGGTCGATCTCGTCCACCCGGGGCAGGGGGTGCAGGACGATAGCCTGTTTTTTTGCGTCCTGCAGCAGTTCCGGGGTGATCCGGTAGCTTGAAGCGACATTGAAGTAGGACGCAGAGTCCGGGAACCGCTCGCGCTGGATCCTCGTCACGTAGATGACATCGACATGGCTTATCAGGTCTTTGATGTTGTCATACTCGGTGATCTCCATGCCTTTTTCTGAAAGGTCGGCATGAAGGGATGTGGGGAGTTCGAGCCCCTTGGGGGAAACGGTATGGAGGTGTACATGGTACAGGGAGAGTGCGGATGCAAGGGAGTGGGCAGTCCTGCCGTAGCGCAGGTCACCGATGAGGGCAACATTGATCCCGTCAAGCTTCATGGACTGCCGGATCGTGTAGAGGTCAAGAAGCGTCTGGGAGGGGTGCTGGCCGGCGCCGTCACCCGCATTGATCACCGGCACACTGGCAAACTGTGCAGCGAGCCGTGCCGCTCCTTCCTTGGGGTGCCGTATGACAATCGCATCGGCATACCCGCTCACCACCCGGATCGTATCTGCAAGTGTCTCTCCTTTTGCGATCGAGCACGCCTCGACACTGCCCACGGAGATGGATGTGCCCCCGAACCGTGCCATCGCCGCTTCGAAGCTCATCCGCGTCCTTGTGCTGGGCTCAAAGAAGAGCGTTGCAAGGATCTTTCCTGTAAGCGCGTTTTTATCGTATTTCTGGGCATCGATGCGCTTTGCGTTGTCCAGCAGCCGGTCGATCTGCCTGCGATCGAAATCCCCAATCGATATAATGTGCCGCGTCATATCCCCTCCGTTCTCCCTCTGTTGTACATACGTTAGCGCGTGGGGCATTACCTATCTTTCGGATGCCGGGCATCGTTGTCCCTGACCAAAACAGGAATGATATTATCCCTTCGGGCAACACGTTTATGTATACTGTCCTGAAAATTTGTGAGGGTGAAACCCGTGCATATTCCCATAGCAAAACCTGTCATCGGTCATGACGAGATTGTTGCAGTGAGCGAGGTTCTTATGTCCGGCATGATCGCACAGGGCGAACGGGTGACCGAGTTCGAGAAGGCGTTTGCCGACCTCTGCGGGACCACCCACGCAGTCGCAACGAGCAACGGGACAACCGCGCTCCATGCTGCCCTTCTCGCAGCCGGCATCGGCCCGGGTGATGAGGTGATCGTGCCGGCATTCTCGTTTTTCGCTACCGCAAGCAGCGTTTCCATGTGCGGCGCCACGCCAATTTTCTGCGACGTGGACGAACAGACGTTTAATATCAAAGCCTCGCAGGTTGAGGAACGGGTAACGCCGAGGACAAAAGCAGTCATCGGCGTCCACCTGTTCGGCCAGCCCTTCGACGTGCCCGGAGTTCAACAGGTCTGCGAGGCGCACAACCTGATGCTTATCGAGGACGCGGCACAGGCCCACGGTGCACGCCTGAACGGTGAACGGGTTGGGGGGTTCGGGCACTTTGGCTGTTTCTCGTTCTATGCCACCAAAAATATCACAACCGGGGAAGGCGGCATGGTGACCACCAGCGAAAAGGCATCAGCAGAACGTCTCCGGCAGATCATCAACCACGGGCAGACGGAAAAATATCTCCACACGCGTCTTGGGTACAACTACCGCATGACCGATATCGCAGCAGCAATCGGGCTTGTGCAGCTCAAAAAACTGGAGAAGTTCAATGTCCGCAGGAGGAAAAATGCAGATTACCTTACGGCTAATATCAGGTGCAGGGGGATCATCACTCCGTCAGTCGCAAACGGGGCACACCACGTGTATCACCAGTATGTCATCCGGCTCACTGAAGAGTTCCCATTAAAAAGAGCGGATTTTTTGGACTTCCTGAAAACAAAGGGGATCGGGACTGCAGTTCACTATCCTCTCCCTATCCACCGCCAGCCGATGTATGCCCTGGAAAATGATCCGGATCCCTGCCCGGTCTCCACAAAACTCAGCTCCTGCGTGCTCTCCCTGCCGGTTCACCCGTTGCTTGACGGAAAGGAACTGGCATACATCTGTGATACCATCAACCGGGTGGGATAACATGGACATCGGTGTGATCGGTGCAGGTGCCATGGGGAGAAACCATGTTCGGGTCTATTCAGAATTAAAAAATGTCGGGTCGGTTGGCATATTCGACGTAAACCAAAAAGCCGCTGAAGATATTGGTGAACGGCACGGCGCCCGTGTCTATGACTCGGTTGATGCATTGCTTGCCAAGGCAGATGCGGTAAGTATCTGCGTGCCGACTCAGCACCATGCAGAGATCGCAAAGAAGGCATTTGCGGCGCGGTGTTCGGTTTTGATCGAAAAACCAATATGCGCCACGTCAAAAGAGGCACGCGACCTGATGATGGCGGCACCAGACGATATTTGTGTAGGGGTCGGGCATATCGAACGGTTCAACCCGATCGTTGGCGAGATCAAAAAGATCATGGATACGCCGCTCTATGTTGAGATGAAACGGCACAACCCGGCATCGGCACGGGTGAAAGGGAGCTCGGTGGTCGAAGACCTGATGATCCATGATATCGATATCCTGCAGAACATCCTTTTTGAAAAGGTGCCGTGCACGCTTCACGTGGCTGGCAATCCCGATGTATGCAGCGTTCTTTTGCAGTGCGGCAAGGTTCCCGTTTCGCTCTCTGCAAGCAGGAAGTCCTCCAAAAAAATCCGGTTGATCTATATTGAACAGGAGGAGTTCACCATCGAAGGGGATTTTATGACGCAGGAAGTGACCATCTACCGCAAGCCCGGGCAGTACCATGTCGAGGACGAACGGTACGTCCAGGAGAATATCATTGAAAAAGTGATGGTAAACAAGCTCGAACCATTAAAACTCGAACTTGGGACATTTGTCGATTGCGTAAAGTCGGGACATCCGTTCCCCATCAGTCCCTCGCAGGCGATCCGAAACCTGGAAATGTGTGAATTGATACGAGCCGGGTTCTCCTCATGACGGGTGCTTCCCATGACACTGGCATCTCTTCTTAAAAAACGGGGCCCCATCAAAAGGATCGGGGTTGTCGGGATGGGGTATGTTGGCATCCCCGCAGCTGCCCTTTTTGCTGCATCACCTTACTTTGACTCTGTCTTCGGGTTCCAGCGTAATTCCCCGTCATCCGGATATAAAATTGCGATGCTTAATCGCGGCGAGTCCCCGATGAAAGGCGAGGAGCCCGGCCTTTCCGATCTTCTTTTTGAGGTCGTGTCGAACGATAAATTTTCCTGCACCTCTGATTTTTCAAAGATTGCCGGGCTCGATGCGGTTACGGTCGCTATCCAGACACCTTTTACAAACAAGGACGACCTTTCACCTGATTTTTCCGCGCTCATGGAGGGGATTTCAGAGGTGGGCAGGCACCTTACGCCCGGCACGCTTGTCGTGCTTGAGTCTACCGTCACACCCGGGACAACTGAAGGATTTGCACGTGAGATCCTTGAACGGGAATCGGGGATCAGGGCGGGCGTGGACTTTGCGCTTGCCCATGCGCCCGAGCGTGTTATGGCGGGCAGGCTGATCAAAAACATCCGCGAGCATGACCGTGTTGTCGGGGGAATTGACGAGGCAAGCACTAAAAGGGCAGCAGAGCTGTACACGCCTGTCCTCACGAAGGGACACGTTATCCCGATGACCGCACGAGCTGCCGAAGTGACCAAGACCGCAGAAAACACGTTTCGCGACCTCCAGATTGCTGCGGTAAACGAACTGGCTCTGTACTGCGAGGCGATGGGGATCAATGTCTATGACGTGCGGGCCGGCATCGACAGTCTCAAAGGGGAGGGTATCACCCGGGCTCTCCTCTGGCCCGGTGCAGGTGTCGGGGGGCACTGCCTCACAAAAGATACCTATCACCTCGAGCGGGGAGTACAGCTGATGGGCAAAGGGGCTCTTGATTACCCGAAAGGTGAGCCTTCGCTCTATATCCTTGCCCGCAGGATCAATGATTTCATGCCCGCCCATATGGTCCGGCTCACCCTGGATGCGCTGAAGCGGGCGCGGGTATCCCCGAATGGAGCCCGCATTGCTCTCCTCGGCTGGGCGTTCCTCCCGGATTCCGGTGATACCCGTAATACCCCCTCCGAACCGTACCGCGATCGCCTGTTGGAAAAAGGGGCGTCGGTACAGGTCCATGATCCGTATGTCAGCAAGTATCATGGAGTGCCGGTGCTGGGGAATCTGGATGATGCAGTCCGGGGCGCAGACGCGATTGTCATCTTTGCCGGCCACCGGCAGTACCGGGACCTTGACCCGGCCAGGCTCCGGGACCTGTCAGGAAAATCCCATCCCGTGATCGTGGACGGGCGCAATATGATCGATCCTGATGCATTCATACAGTGCGGGTTCGTGTACAAGGGAATCGGGCGGGGCGACAAGAACAGCCACGCGATCGTGAAAGTTTAATCCCTCCTCAATTTTTAAGTGCACGGTTCTGTTGGTCTTTTTCGGATTCCCTTATATTCCGGGATATGCATTACCTTGCATGGACATAACGATCCGCGACCGTTTCACTGCCCTCTGGCAGCAGTACTTCCCGGGTGCAGGCCTCCCCATAACGCTGGAATTCCGGAAAGAATCCGGCTCTTCCGAAAAAGTCCCGCCACCGGATGGCTGGCGCTGCCTTGTCTGCCAGATCGGCCGGGCCCGGAACGGGACGACTCTTGCCTTCGACGCCCGCTCGATCACCTGCGGGGGCGGGCTCATGTACACGGGATATTCCGATAAGCGCCCGCCGAACTTCCGGTATTTTCTCTCGCACGGGAAGCCGGGCGTTGTCGAAGGGGAGAGGTACAAACGAACGCCGGAACTGGTCGATGCCTGGGAACGGCTCATCCCTGCATTTCCCTCGCAGGGAAAGGATCTCGTCTTTACGAGGTGGGACAAGCTCGATGAGAAGGATAACCCCGAAGTCGTGATCTTCTTTGCCCGCCCCGAAGTCATGAGCGGGCTTTTTACGCTTGCGAACTTCGACCAGTCCGACCCGAACGGGGTCATCTGCCCCATGGGATCGGGGTGCAGCTCCATCATCTATTACCCGTGGCTCGAGCAGCAGAAGAACGACCCGAAAGTCGTTCTGGGCATGTTCGACCCGTCCGCACGGCCGTGCGTGCCCGTGGATGTCCTGACCATGGCGTTCCCGATGAAGCGGTTTTTAAAGGTGATCGGGTACATGGAAGAGAGTTTCCTCACGACGAAAACGTGGGATACGGTGAAGAAGAAGATCGGGCGGAGTGTGGCGCTCTCTAAGAAAAAGTGAGAGAAACGGGGGGTACGCCTCCCCCATTCATCCCGTTTCCTTCCTCTTTTCCTTCCTCTTTTCCTTCCTCTTTTCCTTCCTCTTTTCCTTCCTCAACGTAGGTCCAGCACGCTGTCTGCCCACTCCTCCACCCGCCTTCGGATCGCGTTGTCGGCATAGGACGCAACCGTGATCCGGTCGCGGGCCAGGCTCACGAAATAGAATCCATGTGCAGGGTCGTGACACTTCAGGGTAACAGAGAAGAGGTCAGCCTCCCGGATGTGGGAGACCTTCCCGCGGTGGGCGGCGATGTTGGCCATGTTGGTGATCATGGATGCGCTGCCGGTCTCGTACCCTTCAACCGAGTCGTACACTTCCGAGCTGGTGCCCACCTGCTTCCCGTTCCCGTCATGGTAAACGAACTTTGCCGTGTACCGCTCCCGCACCGGCATCACCGGCGGGAAGACCCGCTTTCTGGCATGGTATGCGGTGCACCCGAGCGGGTTTTTGATGATGAGCATCCGGACTACCGAGGAAAACTTCCCGATGTCCGGGAAAGGATCTTTCAGCGTTCGCACGGCACTGCTGGTTCCGGGTCTCTTGCGGAAATGGGTCATGGCAACTCCTGCTCTCAGGCATCCTGCAGGGAGGGGGAACCACGGGATCTGCAGGAGGTCTCCTGATATTCTATGTACGGGAATGAGCAGGAGCGCTAAATTCTTGGTGGTCGGTTGAACGGGGGTGGTGGGGGGTCGCATGGGTACAAAGCGTGTGGGCGGCGCATGGTCCCGGTTCTGCTGGCTGATGCCGATAATTCCATTTCTCTGTCGTGATCAAAGGGTCAGGACGGATAGTTACTAAGCCTTACGACTTCAATGCACGGGCGCTTCAATAATAATTGTACCCATGCTACCCCCTCAAGCCCCTTCCGATTATTGTGGGATACTGCAGGAATTTTACTTCTTAAATTCACATTCAGTAAGAATTTTTTGATGAAGGGGGTCGCACCACTTTTTTTGGTGGGGGGAGGGGGCTCCAAATTTTAACTAAAAATCAGGGTAGTGTACACGAAGTGCTGTAAAAGGTGAAGATGCCCTGTATCCAACAGTGAATTGGAAACAAAGAGGAACAGGGCAATGAATCTAAGAGACATAGTACTAAATTACCTTACCGATAACGAGAAGGGAATGCAACAACTCATCACATGGTTCCTCAACGATGTGATGAATGAGGAAGTAGCTCAGCAGGCAGGAGTACTGAGACACGCGAGATCGAGTTCAAGGAGAGCCCATCGGAATGGCTACCGGTCCAGATCCCTCAAGACCCGATTCGGAGAACTCAGTCTCCAGAAACCGCAATTACGACAGATCCCGTTTGAAACAAAAGTCTTCGAACGATATTCCCGGACCGAGAAAGCCCTCGTGAATGTGATCATCGAATCGTACCTACAGGGAGTATCGACTCGAAATGTTGAGAATGTAATCTCACACCTGGGCGTCAACCAGATCTCAGCGTCATACGTCTCGAAAGTGGCACGGGAACTCGATGTGAAGGTAACGGAGTTTATGGAAAGAACCATCGACTCCCACATTCCGTATCTCTACGTCGATGCATCGTACTTCAAAGTGAGAGACGGAGTCAAGTACGTCAACAAAGCTCTTCTCGTAGTTGTGGGCGTAAGAACCGATGGATACCGGGAGATCCTGGGTGCAAGAGTCGCAGACGCAGAACATGAACTTACGTGGGAAGGAATATTCTCGGACCTGAAGGAGAGAGGCCTCTCCAAGGTGGATCTCATCATCTCTGACAGCCATACCGGGATCCAATCTGCTGCCGGGAAAATGTTCCCAGGTTCCTCCTGGCAGATGTGTCATGTTCACTTCATCCGGGCAGTTCTCAGAAAAGTCCCTCGGAAACATCATAAGGAGATTGCAGAAACCCTGAAAGAATGCCTGAGTGATTCCGGTAGACTGCAGGAATACGCAGTTCAACTCGATGAACGGGGTCTCTCTCGTGCAGCTGATACTATTCACCGGTTCCACCTCGGGTTGATGAATTATCGGTCATTTCCTCCGGAGTTCTGGAAAAAGATCCGGACTACCAATCTCCTGGAACGGGTTCATAAAGAACTCAAACGCCGAAGCAGAAAGATCGGGGCCTTCCCGAATGATGCTTCTTTGTTCAGACTCGCCGGTTCGATCCTTATCGATATTAACGAGGAATGGATTACGGGTAACCGGTATTTATCTGTGAAGAGTGAGATGATCTCTCCGGATACAGGTTGTGCTGAATTTACAGCAATATAGAGACACTACCTTAGTGTTTGCTTTGATAAGTTTGATTTGCTATATCGTTTTTTGAAAAATATTATGCTTAAATTTTTTTTATTTACACAGTTGACAGTGTGTTTTAAAAAAAAATGATTATTTCCTCGCGATCGTCACATAACCCGAATGGCAAACCGAAGTGGAAGGCCTCGTCCCGCGCTTTGACCGTGTCATCTCCCGCTCGATCAACTCGTGGGTATGCACTTCGGAGAACCGCTCCTGTGCACAGTCAGCGACCGCCCCCATCTGTTCCAAAAATGGCGTGTAGCAGGCAAGATACCCGCCGGGTTTCAGGAATGATCGTACCCGGTATGCTGCCCCTGTCTGGATCCTATCCAATCTGCTCTTCCAACGTGGGGAGATCCTTTTGGACCGTATTCCACAACCGTTCGAGGTTAATGGCAAAGTACCCATGAATAAGCCTGTCCCTCATCCCCGCAATGTCACGCCATGGAATATCGGGATATTCCCCGCGGACGTGCTCCGGGATCTGTTTCGCGGCCTCCCCGATGATTTCGAGAGCATGGATGATGGCGAACTGTTTCTCCTTGTTCTTACGGAACTGCTCGAACGTAATGTCCCGCGAGAATTCCCTGGCAGCCCGGATCGCATCGCGCATGTCGGCGAGGTATTCGCTTGTTCCGCGCTCCTCCTTCCTGCGATTCATACCGGCACGACTTCTGCAAGCACGAACGGCCGTATAGCCGGTTTCAACCCGCTTCTCTCTACAAGGTCGACTCTTACGTGAAGGAGATCTTCCAGGACATTCTGGAGGTGGATGAAATCCAGAAGAGTTCCCGGACGGTCGAATTCAACCAGAAGGTCAACATCGCTTGTCGGTTTTTGTTCGCCGCGGACAAATGATCCGAAAATTCCAAGGTAATTTATCCCGTACCGTTCCCGAAGCTCCGGCATGTGTTTTTTGAGTTCTTCCTGTATTTCGTCCAGCGTTCGGGTTTTCCGTAATTGGCGGACGTGCGGCATGGATCCATCTCCTGATATAGATGAATGTATCAGCGGTTGTTATAGTTTTTCAGGTTCGGGTATCTGAAAATTCTCACAAAATCTAACATTGAACACCAGAAAACAGGTGTCTGACGCACACTCACTTCCTCGCAATCGTCACATACCCTGAATGACACACGGAGGTCGAAGGCCGCGTCCCGCGCTTTGACCGTGTCATTTCGCGTTCGATCAACTCGTGGGTGTGGACTTCGGAAAATTTGTCTGACGCGGCATCCATAACAATTGCCATCTGTTCAAGAAACGGCGTGTAACAGGCAAGATACCCGCCCGATCGCAGGAAGCTGTATGCGTGCGCTATATGCTCCGGCTGGACCTGCATGTCGAGATGCACAACATCGAATGTTCCATCAGCAGCAAGAAAGTCTGCCGCAACCGCCTCGACATTATAGAGTTTCGCTTCGGCGATATTCTTCCGTGCGAGCGCTGAAAACTCGGGGCGGATCTCGTAGGTCTTCACGCTTCTTGCGATTCCCCCAAAATAGATCGCAGCAATCCCGCTGCCTGTCCCTGCATCGAGCACCGTATCGTTCCTGTTCATGCCGGTGCAGGCAATGACAAGCCCGATATCTTTGGGGAGCATGGGTGCGCCGGAACGTTTTGCATGGGTGAAAAAGTCTGTTGGCCGGGGAATACGGACGGTAAACTGCGCACCGGTATGGCTGGTAATGATCTCCCCTGCTGACATGCCGGCAAGGAGCGCGAGGTCGACCTGCCCCTTGTCCGTCGAGAACATCCCTTTTCCTGCCCGCACGTAGTATTCCCGCCCCTCTCCTACAAGCAGGACACGGTCATCTGGTTCAATCATGTTTTCTTAAGACACAGGATGGCTTCGGCAATGTCGCCGTGTGTCGCAACAAGGGCGCCTTTTGCCGCATCTTCAGGTACGCCCGCCTGTGACGCGACCATGGTGATATCTTCCGCAGGGATCTCGAGCGCAGGTTCGACAAAGCGTGGCTGCCCGACAATCTGGTACGTGGTGACCCCCTGCATGGTCATAGCCGTCACTTCAGCCGCATCGAAGACATAGTTGCCCTTTGGGGTCTTGATCACGATCTCCTGCACGTCCTCGATTGGCTCGACATTCATGCCAAGCTTCTTCATCATCGCCTTCATCTGGCGCGGGTTCACATTTCCTGGTAGCATTGCTTAATTACTCCCCTGCCGTACTGTTACCGCTCTACCGTAATTAAATGCCAGCATCTCCTCACCGGAAAGCATCGCAGTCCCGCACGCAACCAGCCGGTCCTCCCCTGCAACTACCAGCACTTCGTCACCGGCCCGGATCGCCGGGTCTGCTGCAACAACATGCTTTGCAAAGGCATTCTTCCCCTGTGCCACAAACTCTGCCACATCGTCCCGGATGACCACGCGGTACTGCGGTGGCACAAGGACCGCGTGCAGGCGTCGGGCTCCTCCGATTCCCAGCGTCAACCTGCCATCCTTCGCACGGACTGTTGCGAGACGTTTGCCATCACATGTGATCTGGCGGATGCGCCCTGTGGTCGAGAGGATAAATTCGCAACTCTCCGGAAAAAGGCCGGTGCCGGAGAGGCCCCCGAACTGGAAGTCAGCGATGGTCTGGACCCGCCGCACCAGACTGTTCTTTGAGTATTTTGTTGACACGGGTAACAAACTCCTGTTCTGCAGTTCTTGGAATAAATGCTCCTGCCGCAATCTTATGTCCACCGCCTCCGCCGCCATATTCTGCGGACGCATCGCTGATCGCCTGCTGGAGATCGATGCCGCGCTTCACAACCCGTTCGGTTGTCCGCATGGATACCTTTGTCAGGTTCTGGTCTTCCGGCAGGGAGCACATGATCAGGATCGGTTTCGTACTGTTCAGTTTGGACAGCGCCATTCCTGCACCGATACCCACGATAGTATCCGGGTATCGTGCCCCGACATGGATATACTGGACACATTCGAGTTCGGTCACACCGGTATCGAGGATATACCCCAGCAGGTCGCGGATGATGGCACGGTGGTTGGTGAGCATGTGCTCTGCCTCACGGTACGCGCTGCCACGGTCACCCCGCAGGATCGCTCCCCCCACCTTCGGGCGCGCCCACCTGCCGCAGGCGTTTAGGAGCGTTGCGTATTCCTGTGCGTTGCGCAGCGGGGTGCGGGCGGGTTCATCGGGGAAATGGTAGGTCTCGGCTTGGAGCCGGTCCACCGGTTCGCCATTTGCTATCAGCTGCTCTGTAAGTGCGGAGATGATCGCCCGCCGGTCCTCCACCGGGTATTCCTCCCAGACAAGCCATCTCCCGTCAGGTGTCTGCTGGTGGACCCCGAGCCGGCGCAGGAACTGTTTTGCGCCTTCAGGGTTGTTGCTGATCCCTTTTATGAACGGATCGTCATTATAGGCAAGCGACAGGTAGAGCGGGCGCGTTGCGGTGCCGTAGCAGTTGAGGTCCTTTTTCCGCACCTCGGTATTCCCGTGTCGCATGCCGTCCTCGACGATCACGTCGCGTACCAGCCCTACGAGACCGCAGGTCTCCCGTGCCATCATATCCCCGACATTGCCGATGACCGCAAGCTTGGCAAGATCGGTATTTGCTGTATCCATCGCCTTTACGATCAGGTACGCAACACCGGCCGCACTCATTTTGCCGTGACCACCGGACAGGCAGTTCACCTGCCGGTACTGGCGAGAACAGGGCTGGCTGACATGGTGGTCAACGATCAGGATCTCGTCCTCAGAAAAACCGCGCTCAAAAAGGAGGTTCTGCTGCCCTGCACCAAGGTCAGTGAAGATCTTATATGACGTGTCGACCGGCACCTGCGGCATGGTGAGCGGTTCCAGCTGCCGGACAAAGACTGACTTATGAAGGATGCCGGCACGGGCAACTGCCTGCGAGAGTATCGCCTCGCTCGCAATGCCATCGGCATCGATGTGGGAGATGATGGTTATGTCGTCTGCGGCTGCAATCGTCTCGGCAGCTGCTTTTACATCATCACAAAAGCCCATCCTGCATATTAATAGGGACTTCTTACACATGAATTGTACTGGCATGTGGCGTGACGGTATCGAAGCATTCCTTGAGAAGGGGATCATCAATCCCGCAAGGATGCGGGCAGTAGATAAAAATGCGGTCGCACTGGGAGTGACCGAACTGCAGCTCATGGAGAGCGCAGGCAGGGCGCTTGCGGAGTGTGCTCGAACGCTTCATCCCGCCCGTATCCTTATCCTCTGCGGGAAGGGCAACAACGGGGGGGACGGGATGGTGGCGGCACGCCACCTCCAGCACGACGTTGATACGGATGTCTGTTATCTGGACGCACGTGGGCGATCCCCATCATGTGAACACCAGTTGAAGGCACTTACCCACTGCAGGACTGGGCTGTACCCGGTGCAGTGCCGCGATGATGTCCTGAACCGGAAACAGTTATTTGATAACGCGGATGTGATCATCGATGCCCTGCTTGGCACCGGCGCATCCGGCACCCTGCAGGAACCACTCGCCGCATGTGTTGAATCTGCCAATGCTGCACAGGCAACGGTCATCGCTGCCGATATCCCGACTCCCGGCATGCGTTCTGACATAATCTGTGCGTTCCACCGTCCCAAAGTCGGGGGGTCGCTGGTGAGCGACATCGGCATACCGGTGGAAGCGGAATGCTGTGTCGGGCCCGGGGATCTTACGCTCCTGCCGCGGCGCCGGAACGATGCCCGCAAGGGGGCGGGCGGGAAGGTGCTCGTCATCGGCGGCGGGCCATACCAGGGCGCCCCCTACCTTGCCGGACTGGGTGCATTGCGGGCAGGAGCCGACATCGTCCGGATCGCATCGCCGGTCTTTGAGCCGATCCCCGACCTGATATACGAACCGATCGGCGCCAAAAAGATCGGCAGCGAACATATCGAACAGCTCATTGCGCTTGTGCAGAATGCAGACGTTGTTGTCTGTGGCAACGGGCTTGGTGCCGACAGCCATGATGTTGTCTGTGCGATTGCTCCCCACTGCAAAAAAGCGGTCTTTGATGCCGATGCCCTGCGGCTCCCGCTGCCCGTGGCACTGGAAGAGACTGTCTATACCCCGCATGCCGGGGAGTTCACCCGGATTACCGGGACAACCGTTGCCGCAGACCCGATTGCCCGTGCGCAGTTGGCAAAGGCTGCAAAAATTCCGGGAACGCTCCTTCTCAAGGGGCCGGTTGACGTGATCACCGATGGCGGGAGGGTCCGGTTCAACCTCACCGGCTGTCCTGCAATGACTGTCGGGGGAACGGGAGATGTACTTGCCGGCGTGGCAGGTGCCCTGCTCTGCCAGATCCCCGCATTCGAAGCAGCATGCATTGCTGCATACGTGAACGGCAAGGCAGGTATGGCAGTAGAGACGGAGCGGGGCGGGGGGATGCTCGCTTCAGATCTGGTGGACCGGATCCCATCAGAACTGTTCCGGGAGTGAAAGATCCATGGCTGAATTCACGCATATCAAAAACGACCGTGCGCAGATGGTGGACGTAACGGCAAAGGATGATGTCGTGCGCGAGGCGGTTGCAACCGGTAAGATTTACCTGCGGGACGAAACGCTCCGTGCAATTCACGAAGGGAATGTCGTGAAAGGCAACGTGCTCGCCACTGCACGGGTGGCGGCGACGATTGCCGTCAAGGACACGCCCCGCATCATCCCCATGTGCCATACGATTCCCATCGGTGCGATCACGGTTGATTTTGTTGAGGGGGACAGGTTCATTGAGGCAACGGTGCGGGTGAAGTCAACAGGAAAGACCGGCGTCGAGATGGAAGCGATCACCGGGGTGTCCGTGGCATTGCTCACCATCTGGGACATGGTAAAGTCGGCAGAGAAGGATAAAGACGGGCAGTACCCTGTCACACGCATCGACGGGATCCGCGTCATTGAAAAACGCAAGGGTACGTAAGAATGCGGGCTACACGAGCACTTTTATAACCCGCCCGTCATACTATTAAGGAACACGGGATACGTCCCGTAAAAAAGGAATGTGGCTTGGAAACAAGCCGAACCTTACAGGTGATATCAGATGGTCAAATCAATGTATGCCTATGTCAGGGAGGCGTGGAAACGGCCTGACAAGAGTGAAGTGGAAGCCCTTCTCTGGGACCGGATGCAGGTCTGGCGCCGTGAGGGGAGTGTTGTCCGTGTCGAACACCCGACCCGGATCGATCGCGCACGGGCGCTCGGGTACCGCGCAAAACAGGGCATCGCCGTCGCGCGCGTGAAAGTACGAAGAGGAGGGCGCCGGCGCTCGCGATACGTCCGCGCACGCCGCTCCGCCCGTATGGGCAAGAACCGGCTTACGCCCGCAAAGAGCCTCCAGCGCATTGCGGAAGAGCGCGCGTCCCGCAGGTTCCCGAACATGGAAGTGCTCAACTCCTACTGGGTTGGCCAGGACGGCAAGCTCAAGTATTACGAGGTTATTCTCGTGGACGGGCACCACCCTGCAATAAAAAGCGACCGTAAGCTTGCATGGATCGGGGATACAACCCACCGCGGGCGGGCCGAACGCGGCAAGACCTCGGCAGGACGAAAGGGCCGCGGTATGGGCACCCGGGGTTTCGGGACGGAGAAAACCCGCCCCTCCATCCGCTCCCATGCAAACCAGGGCAAATAATCTTATCCCTTTTTTAAGCAACATCTCTGCATGAAGATCACCGACTTCTGTGTTTATCCCCGCCCTCTGGGAGACTCTTCGGTGAAGCGCATGGCACTCGTTGCGCACGAGCTTGGTTTTGACAGCCTTGTTGCGGCCAATACCCCACGGTGCGAACATTTCGGGGTGACCGTGGAGCCCGGCGTGGTGATCGGTGAGGCGCCCGCACAGGAAGTTTCCCGTGAAGTGAAGCGCGGCAGGGAGACAGGGGCTGTTGTTTCAGTGCTGGCAGGCGACAACGGGAGGAACCGCATGGTGCTCGGTATACGGGGGGTCGAGGTACTCTGCGGGATCCACCGGACCGACCGGCACGCGTTCGACCACGTGACATCAAAGATGGCGGCAGACAACGGTATTGCGATCGATATCAGCCTTGCTCCCGTCGTCCATGGACGCGGGGTGTCACGCCAGAAGGCGCTGGACCGGTACCATGATATCCTGCTCCTGCACCGCCGGTTTGAATTCCCTCTTGTAATCTCGTCACACGCACGGTCGGTGCTGGACATGAGATCCGTGCGTGAATTTTCCGGGCTTGCATCGATTATAGGGATGGACATACCTGATGTGGAACAGGCGCTTTCCAATCTGGGAAGGATACGGTCACCACAATCTGCTGTCCGGGTGATACAATGAAACCGCGCCCCCCGACACTCCGGGAGAAACGCAGGTATGTGCTTACCCGTATTGATCCTCACGGCACCGCTCCCGATCCAAAAGAACTGTACTATGCGGTCCACGAAGCCGTGACATCCCTCTGGGGTGATGCAGCCGGTGCCCTGATACATGTGGCAGTGATCGCGGTTGAAGGGGAATATGCGATCGTGCGCTGCCGGAGGGGAACCGAACGCGAGCTTGCGATAGCGCTTTCTACGGTTATTTCCTGCGGGGGAAGACGGATAGCGCTGCGCACGCTTGCCGCATCGGGGACAATTGAGAGCCTGCGGGAGCGCATTGCAGCATTGCAGGAACCAGCGCCGGTACCGGGTGTGCCGGCAGAATGCACGATTGACGGGATAACATGTCCGGTCTGCTGGTGTGCAGGTCAGAAGATTGATGTGATTGAAAAGGGATTTAAAAATACAACACGATTCTTTTTGACAAGAGAGGATTTGGAGGATTCATAATGCAACCACAATACCAGATGGGATATGATCGGGCGATCACGGTTTTTTCACCCGATGGCAGGCTCTACCAGGTAGAGTACGCGAGGGAGGCGGTCAAGCGTGGAACGACCGCAGTCGGGATCAAGGCAAAGGACGGCGTGGTTCTTATCGTGGACAAGCGCGTGAGCAGTAAACTACTCGAACCCTCGTCCATTGAAAAAATTTTCAAGATCGATGAGCACATCGGTGTCGCATCATCGGGCCTTGTCGGTGATGCCCGGGCGCTTGTCGACCGTGCCCGGGTCGAGTGCCAGATCAACCGTGTCTCCTACAATGAACAGATTGGGGTCGAGACGCTCGCAAAGAAACTCTGCGACCACATGCAGACGCTCACCCAGTACGGCGGCATCCGCCCGTACGGGACAGCGCTCCTGATCGCCGGCGTGAGTGATGGCGAGTGCCGGCTTTTCGAGACTGACCCCTCCGGCACCCTGCTCGAGTACCGGGCGACCGGCATCGGGATCGGAAGGCCTGCTGCGATGAAGGTCTTTGAAGAAGAGTATACGCCGGACATGGAAGTCAAGGACGTCATCCTCCTTGGCCTCAAAGCACTGCACTCCGCGACCGAAGGCAAATTCGATGTCGATACGGTCGAGATCGGGGTCATCGGAAAGGAAAAGGCCGTGTTCCGCAAGATGACCAAAGAGGAAGTCGCAGGGTTTGTTGAACAGTTCAAGCAGTGATTGGATATGATCCCGCTGGAAAAGTCAGTGCTTGCAAGGCTCGAAAGTTACGGGGAGCGTTTTGAGCTCCTCGTTGACCCGGACCAGGCTGCAAAGGTACGCCAGGGCTTAAAAGTGGATATCGAAGATGTTGTTGCCGCCCTGAATGTCTTTTCCAATGCGTCGCGGGGCACGCGGGCATCCGACGAGTCGCTCACCAAGGTCTTCCACACCACCGATTTTCCCGCGGTCGCACACCGGATCATCGAGAAGGGCGAGATCCACCTGACCGCTGAACAGCGACGGCACATGATCGAGGAGAAGCGCCGTCAGGTCATCACTTTCATCGCCCGCAATGCCATCAATCCCCAGACCGGGCACCCCCACCCGCCCCACCGGATCGAGATGGCGATGGAGGAGGCACGGGTGAACATCGACCCCTTCAAGCACCTTGATGAGATGGTCAAGGAGACGGTCAAGGCGCTGCGCCCCATCCTCCCGATACGGTTTGAGGAACTCAGGCTCGCGGTGAAGATACCGGCTGAGGTTGCGGCGAAGGCATACGGGGACATTGCCGCTGCTTCCACCATGGAAAAGGATGAGTGGCAGAAGGACGGTTCGTGGATCTGCGTCGTCCGGATCCCTGCCGGCATCCAGACCGAGTTCTATGACTTAATCAACAAGATTACGAAGGGTGAAGGGGTCGTCAAGATCCTCAATCAAGTATATTAATCGTCACGACAAACAGTCTAGGACATACTGGTGGTAATTTTTTTATGGCAGGCTCAAAACAGACAGCAAAGGGAAAGGTAACCGGAAGTTCAGGGCGGTTCGGTTGCAGGTATGGCAGGTTTACCCGCAAGCGTGTCGCTGATGTCGAAAAGGTTTCACGCGCATACCACCGCTGCCCGCAGTGCGACATGGTCTCGGTGCACCGGCACGGCACCGGTATCTGGGAGTGCCGGAAGTGCGGGTACAAGTTCGCAGGTGGCGCATACCAGCCCATGACGCCGATGATGCGCATTGCAATGCGCACGTTTGACCGGACTATTGAACAGGACAAAAAAAGTGCATAACCCGGATCAGGTATGGTCAGCTCCTACAAGTGTGCACGGTGCAAACAGAAAGTCGAGATCGACGTCAACGTCCGGTGCCCCTATTGCGGACACCGCATCCTTTTCAAGGAACGTGGCGCTGCAATAAAAGAACTAAAAGCACGATAACAGGAAAAACATCCGGCACAACAGTTCCCTGTTGTGATACCCATACATTTTTACAATTCTTTCATGTAACCTTTCACCGTGATTGTGTATGCCACCCATACCCCATGAGGCGGTGTTCAGGTTCACCACAAAGAACGCCGGAAAAATTTATCAGGCGCTTCTTCCGGAGCTGTCCGATGAGGTGAACCCCCGGTCATCAGCCCACTGCATACTCGAAGGAGACGATGTGCTTGTCCTTTCAGTTGCCGCAGATGATGCATCAGCACTCCGCGCTAGCCTCAACATGCACCTCAGGCTCATTAACGTGGCTGATGAAATGCAGGATCTCGTTTGAGGGCTCCTGACAGTCCCGTGTTATTTTAATACGGGAAAGGATTGCCGAGGATTACTTATTTTTACCGCGGAGCCGTACACTATACCACAACAGGCACACGGTGCCGTACCTGGGGCATTAGGTTCCGGGTATCCTTAAAATACATCACCAGGGAGTGTTTACACATGAACAATATCTCACCCAAAGTCCAGAACCAGGTTGCGATGCTCCAGCAGATCCAGCAGCAACTCCAGACCATCCTTTCCCAGAAAGCGCAGTACGAGATGGCAGCACGCGAGGCAAAGCGGGCGCAGGAAGAGATCAAAGACATGCCCGAAGACACATCGATGTACATGAGCGTTGGCTCCGTCATGATGCAGAAGAAAAAGGATGTCGTGAACACGAAGCTTGGCGAGAAGGTGGAGACACTCGAACTTCGTATCAAGTCCTTAGAAAAGCAGGAGAAGATGCTGCAGGGCAAGTTCGAGCAGCTGCAGGCGCAGATCAAAGCCGCGCTCGAAGGAAAGGGCGCACCGGCTGCAGCATAATCCTTTTTTCTCATCCCGAATCGTAAAAACCCAAACGCTCATGGTATCCCGGATACCAGTCCTGTTATGAGTCGCCTGGCAAACTTCCTTGCCACGGATCCGGTCCACCAGCGAGGGAGAGAGTCCGAAGCGTCACAAACCGCCACGACAGGTATTGCGACGTCGGCACTTGCACTGTTCACGGTGGTATCTGTCATCATTGCCCGGTACAGTGCCATCCTCCTCCATGAATGGTCTCATAGTACTATGGCCTGGTTCTTCGGTGTCTTCCCTGCAAACCCGCTTGCCATCCATTACGGTGACTGGACGCTTCTTTCTGCCAATGCCCTTGCATTCTCCTACATGACGGAGACGGCATTTTATACATCGCTGATGCAGGACGGGATGAACCTGCAGGCTGCGGCAATCGCAATGGCCGGTCCATTGATGAATATCCTGCTCGCGATCCTCTGCTTCGCGGTGATCTGGTGCAGTCTCACCAGAGGCCGCCCGTTTGCCGCCACGTTTGTTTTCTGGGTCCTTGTCTTCAACCTCGGTGCAGTCTGGGCATTTGCGCTGCTCAGGGTCTTTACGATCCATTCGGACATCGGGTATATCGAAACAGCGACCGGTGTTCCACCGCAGGCGATTTTCGTCCCGGCCGTAATCCTTGCTGTTGCTGCAGTCGGGCTGCTTTTCCTCCTTCTGCTCCCCCGGTATTTTGAACAGGCCGGCATCATGGGCAAAAGGCTGAAGCTGGCAATAGTCGTCCTTGTCTTTTTTATCCTGTGGCTGTATAACACAATCCTGCCCTCGGGCATACTCGATGACGGCACCGGCACGATAAATGGGGTGATGGGAGTGACAGGGAGCCTTATCCTTGTCATTTGTGCCTTCATGGCAGGGAAGAGTGTGTCAGCGGCTGCCGGGTAGCATGTGACAGTATCCGGCCATGCTTCGCTCTATGGGTACGATACGGCGCTTGAATATTCTGCTGGAGATCCGGAATCCGGACCTGAAAAAACCTGAAAAAATTGGACAGGGTCAAGTCCTGTAGATGAGGTTGATCGCGTTGACAAGCGCTTCGACTGACGAGAGCACGATATCGTCCCCGCTCCCGCTTGCATCATAGATCTTGCCGTGCTCGTCCTCAACGGCGATGGTCACGTGGCACATCGCATCGGAGCCGCCGGAGATCGCCTCGATATTGAACTCCTTGAGCTGGACCCGGGCGGGCACGATACCGAAGATCGCGTTGAGCGCAGCATCGACCGGGCCGTTTCCCACGCTGGAGAACACGTGCTCCTTCCCGTTTACGGTCGCCTTCACGCTTGCCGTCGGGATCATGTGGTTGCCGGTCATGATTGCGATGTCCTGTAACGAGAGCATCTTGTGGTTGAGCTCGATGCCCATCGTACTCTCGGCGATCTCGTAGAGGTCGGCATCGGTTACCCGTTTGCCCCGGTTTGCGATTGCCTTGACCTTCTCGACAATTGTGTCGATCTGGGCATCGGTTGGGTTGATATGGGCATCGGTGAGCATCTGGCGCACCGCGTGCCGGCCGACATGCTTGCCGAGCGTGAGCCTCCGGCGGTGCCCGACCATCTCCGGTGTCATGATACCGGGCTCAAAAGTCGCTGAATTCTTGATGACCCCATGGGAATGGATGCCACTCTCGTGCGAGAATACATTCTCCCCGACCACCGGCTGGGTGGGCGGGATAGTGATCCCCGAAAACCGTGAGACAAGACGCGAGGTCTCGACGAGCCGTTCCTTTTTGATGCCGGTTTTAATCCGGTAGATCGACTCCATGATCATCACGGTCTGCCCAAGATCTGCGTTCCCCGCCCTCTCCCCGAGCCCGTTTACGGTTACCTGTACCTGTGAAGCGCCTGCTTCAACTGCGGCAATCGTGTTAGCAACAGCTAAGCCGAAGTCGTTGTGGCAGTGGACGTCGATCGGGCAGTCAACCTCCCGCGCGATCCGTGAGATGAGCGTCTTCATGCCGGACGGGGAGATGACTCCCACCGTATCCGGCACGTTGATGATCGTCGCCCCGGCGGCAGCCGCGGTAGAAAACACCTGCATCAGGTAGTCCCAGTCCGTGCGGGTTGCGTCCATTGCCGAGAACATGCAGAGCCCGATATGGTCGCGGACATAGTGGATGACCTCATCCGAGATCGCAAGCACCTCCTCCCGGCTCTTGTTGATGGTGTTTATCCGCTGGATGTCGGACGTCGGGATGAAGACATGCACCATATCGACATCGGAGTCAAGGCATGCATCAACGTCTGCTTTTGTCATGCGGGAGAGCCCGCAGATTTTCGCCTCAAGACCGAGCTTTTTGATGGCAGTAACCGTCTCCTTCTCGCCATTGCTCGACGCGGGGAATCCCGCTTCGATGGCATGGACGCCGATATCGGAGAGCTGGCGTGCGATCTCGAGTTTCTGTTCAAAGGTGAATGCTATCCCCGGGGTCTGTTCTCCGTCCCGGAGCGTGGTATCAAAAACAGTGACTTCTCCATGGGCATGGCTATCGGTGAAGAAGGCAATCCCCCGCAACTGTCTTGCGAGCCATACTAAATCATTGGTATGCAGATTATTTAAATAATACCGTGATTTTGGGCAAATAAGCGCAATCAGGCGGAATAACGATATGTTTAATACCCGATCATCCCTATAGTACGAGCGCAGTGCCCCGCCTTAACTCAGCTTGGTAGAGTGCGCGGCTGTAGTATGGTTTACCGATGTAGGTAACTGCGCGGCTACCGCGATGTCCCCGGTTCGAATCTGGGAGGCGGGATTACTGTTAAATTAGGGCCCAGGTAGTGTAGTGGCCTATCATGATTGCCTGTCACGCAATCGACTCGGATTCGAATTCCGACCTGGGCGTTCATTATTTTTCTGGATTATTTATCGGAATTTTACCTGATCCTGCCTGCTGCTGTTCCTGCAATATTTTTTAAGACTTCGTAATCCGTGGTCGTCCCTTTCATCTCGATCTGCTCAAGGACATCCTTTTTATAAAAGATCACGGTGTAGGTCATGATCCCGTACTGGTCATTGGCGTCGGTGAGCCGGAGTGCGATAGCCCGGTCACCAGTTTTCGGGAACGGCAGTTCAGTGACCGATATGGAAGCATTCGCACGCGACTCTACGCCGGATTTTACCTCTTCGAAGATGATCCGGATGCGGTCTGATGGGTAGACGCTGATCTGCTGGGTGATACCCGTGATATCGTAGTTCTGGGTGTTCATCCTGTAAAACGAGACGTAATATCCTTTCTTCCACCCTTCGTCCCGCGCCAGCGGATTGATATCTGCATATGCAACTTCCGAGCGCTCCCGTATAACATACCCATCTGGCAGATCAGCGAGCTGGAGTGCCATGCCGGACGGCTCGACCGTTGCAATCCTGCTTTCCGGGGTGGGGGGCAGGGTCACCTGTGTCGGCGGGGGCACAACCTGCGGAGCCGGATCGAGAAGGAAACACCCTGCCGTACACAGTGTGCAGATGAGGATTCCCACGATGATTGCATATTTCATATTCCCGGACTAATCTGGGATATGCAAGATAAAATTGTTTTACTAGGAAACGTCCCTGGTACAACAGGGAACGTTTACAAAATTCTTAAGAATATCCGTTACAACTTCCGGTGCCTGACCACAAATCCTTTTTTTAAGGCCGGACAACACAAAAGTAAAGGAAGAATGATGCGGTATGAGCGGTCCCGACCTGCACGGCGATGAATCTGTTCTCCTTAAAACACCGGATGTTTTTATCAAATCCACCCCGTTTGAGGCGGTCCTCACCAACAAGCGCATCATCCTCGTTGACCGGGATAATGACCTTGTCCCGCCCAAAGATATTGTGCTTGCAACCATCCGTGACGTGCAGCCCGGCGAGAACGCAATCCACGACCAGACGATCAGCCTCTCGGTCATCACGACTACCGGTGACACCCGGCAGATTGTCCTCACATTCTCCTCAAAAGCCGGTGGCAAAAGAAAGCGGGAACGGGATGAATGGGTAACAGCACTGCAGAAGCGCACCCGTTCATCGTTCCAGAAAGCGATCCGTTCCGTGATCCCCGGTCTCGATAAAACGAAAACGGCAAAATCCCGGGACATTGGCCCGACCCCTCCCCCGGATAAAAAGTCCGTCGATGCAGTCCAGCCCCAAAAGAAGGTTGATATAACAATTCCCGCGGTCCATGAACCTGTAAGCACAGCAGCCCTTCCCGAAGGTTCGTTCTGCACCCGGTGCGGCAGCCGTGTCCCTGCAGGTTCTTTATTCTGTAGCCGGTGTGGCGCAAAGGTTGTCATGCCGGAACAGGAGCCGCGTCCACCCGGGGCGCATGCCGGCATTCCACCGGTAACCCGGCCCACGCCACAGTCGGCCCGGGCTGTGCAGGCCAAAAAGAAGAGCCCGGCGAAGTGGCCACAACTTTTCAAGCGAAAGGATCAGAAGCCACAACCCGGTCCCCGCGTCCCGCCTTCACGGGGTGGCCGGTCCTGGGGCTTTGGGAAATGGGCGACTGTCATCGCAGTCATCGCAGTCCTCATCATTGCGGTTGGCGGCGGGATTTTTGTCGTTATGAACTTCCTGAAAAGCACCCCTGCAACATCCGGGGAAGTACCCGAAAGCGGCCAGAAATCAGCCACCCCCACCCCGACATTTGTTTTTATTGAAACGACTCCTGTGCCGATTCCTGCAAAAGGGGTATGGGTCAGGGTCAGTTACCTCGGGATGTGGAGCGGGTCGTACGGGACAGCAGGCGAGCTGCAGACCGTATCAAACTCCGGCGAATACCTGTATGAAGTGACAAATCCCAACAGCACCATCCAGGCAACATTCAAAAGGGCTGATACCTCCACCCGCCCTCATGAACTTGTGGTCGAGATATACAAGAACGGGGCGCTGATCAAACGCGGCAATACCACAGTCCCGCGGGGAAGTGTTGATATCTCGGTCGATCCGAACACATCAAAATGAGCCAGTACGGTACCAGCGGTTAAATGAATGCGGTAACCATCCGGAAGAATCCTCCAATTATCACACAAATACTTTTTTGCCTACAAACAGACCAGTGTAAAGGAAGAATGTGGTAGTATGGACGACCCTGAGCTTCATGGAGACGAATCCGTAATTTTAAAAACACCGAATGTTTTTGTCAAATCCCTCCCATTCGAGGCAATCCTCACCAACAAACGCATCATCCTTGTTGACCGGAAAAAAGGACTCCTGCCACCAAAGGACATCCTTCTGGCAACCGTGCGGGACGTGGAGGCAAGCGAGAATGCAATCCGGGACCAGATACTCACCCTTTCAATAATCATGAATTCCGGTGAGACCCGGCAGGTGGTCCTCACCTTCTCCCGGGAGGCGGGCGGAAACCGGAAAAGGGAGCGCGACGAATGGACTAAGGCGTTAAAACAGCACACGACGTCTACGTTCCAGCAGGCAATCCGGAATGTGATCCCGTCACTGGGTATGGAGCAGAAGAAAAAACTGCAGGAGACCCCTGCCCAGAAAATTGAGATCACGAGCAGGCCTGCAGCGAAAAAGGATATTGATGGAGTCCTGCCTATCAAAAAGATCGTGGAGACGACCCCGTTGCCCCCAATCCCGGTAGAGACGTCATCCCTTCCCACAGGCTCATTTTGTTCCCGGTGCGGCAACCGCGTGCCACCGGAATCCGTGTTCTGCAACCGGTGCGGTTCCAAGGTTCTGGCACCCGGGGCACTGGACACGGTCGAACCCCCCGCTTCCCAGCCTGCACCGGAACCGGTTCCCCAAATCTCTGTCCCTGCCCCGTCACAGGTTGAAATCCCCCTACCTGACCAAAATGTGCTCCCCCATATACCGATGGTCTCAGCGGCGCAGCTCGAACGCAGGGAGCGCCCTATCGAAGAAGTGATCCGGTCAATCGAACCCTTGATCGAGGACTCCGTGCCAAGGACTGAACCGTCACCTCTCGTGCCATCCCATACACCTTCCGAACCAGAAGCCGCCGCACCACCAGAAGCCACACCGGAAGTGCCGGGCGAAGTGGTCCCGCAACCAGCGGCAACGGTGGCAGAGCCCGCACAGAGGACCCGGTCAATTTTTCCGCAGTTGTTCTTGCGAAAAGACCTGCCCCAGCAGCCTGCTCCCGCAACCATCCCCCCAATCTCACCTCCCCCAAAAGGGAGCCCTGCACCGGGCCCACGCCGCAAACTGTTTGCCGCAATCGCAATTATCATCGTGATCATCGCGATCATCGGCGGAGCATTTGTTGTATTGAAAGCCCAGCAGGGAAAATCCGGCGGGGACATAACTTCTGACACCACCACGACTACCCCCTCGGCTACCTTCACTCTTACTCCACGACCTACAACGGCAGTCCCCACAACGGCTGTAACAACAATCCCGGTCCCGACGACACCGCCACAACCGCTCATTCCCCAGACGGGGGTATGGGTGAAGGTGAGTTATCCCGGGGCATGGACGGGATCATATGGTACCCCAGGGAACCAGGCACAGGTGGCGGGTACCGGTGACCAGTTCTACCAGATCCCCATCGCGGACGGGACTGTACAGGTTACGTTCCAGAAGAGTGACGGCTCAGGAGATACGCTTGAAGTGGAGATCTACAAAAACGGCGTCCTCATAAAAAGCGCTAAGACTTCCGTTCCCAAAGGCAGCATCGATCTGCTCGCCGAATTGAAAACCCCGGCTGCTCCGACATTGGCCCCCACTCAGGGAGCGGTCAATGCAACGGCAACTCCGACAATAGAACCCACAACCACCCCAACCGGGAATGTGACGACGGTGCAGACCACAACGCCGGTTACAACCACCACGACACATTCTTAAAAACAGTCCCTTTTTTTTACATCGGATATACTGAATACTTTGCCGTAGCCGGCATCCCGGTATCCTTTTTTTCTTTTCTGCCACGTCCCCGTTACCGTGTCCCGGTAAAAGATGGCATAGACATTCCCGTTGGTCCGTCATGAACCATGCCAAAATAAAAGACGTATGTATGAGGGTCCACAAGAGCTAAAAAAAGATCAGGGTTTTTTCTCCTGCTGCTGGGGCGCAGGAGATACTATCACATTTTTATTCTTTCTCCAGCGGTAGATACCATAGGCACCTCCTCCGATGATGATGAGGGGGAGGAACGTGAAGAAGAGGATGATCAGCGCATCGATCATCCCAAGGAACCCGCCGATTCCTTCGTTGATCACGGTGATGAAGGAATGCCCGGTCTCGCCACCGACCGGCTCGGGCTCCTGCAGGTTCACATTTATCGTGGAGATGTCGATCCTGCTGTTAAGGTACCGGATCCTGCCTTCGAGCCGGTCCAGCAAGGTCTGCACCTGGTTGATCTGTGCCTGGATCTTGATGATGTCCTCGATCTTGTCAGCCTTCTTCATGATCTCATTGTATTGCGCGAGCTGGTTCTGGTACGAGGTCTTCTGGGCCTGCAGGTCAACATACTCCTCGGTCACGTCCTGACCGGACGTCGAGATCGATTTTACCGTGCCGACTGCCTTGACACCCTCCATGGTGGAATCAAACTGTGCCTGCGGGACCCGGAGCACGACAGTTGCATAAAACCGGTTATTGGTGTTTTTCTGGATGTTTGAGGAGGAGAGGTACCCGCCTTTCTGCACCGCGAGCGCTTTTAACGAATCGGCTGATGCAGTAACGTCCTTGACCTCAATGGTCGCTGTTCCCGTTTTGATGATCCTGGTGTCGATACCGGTGCCCGGGACAGTGCCGCTGTCACCGGATGCTATTGGAGCAGCGGCCGGGGCTGCGATCTGGTACGCGGCAGGTGCTTTCTCCTCGGATAGCCCCTGCCAGTTTGAGTCCACCACGCTCCCCGCTGATGATGTCCTCTGGTTTGGTATCACGTTGTCAGCAACCCCCATGCAGCCGGTGGCTGCAACTGCACAGCACACCAGGATGAGTGCGACAAGTTTGTAGTTCATACCAATCCATCAACTGCGGGAATATATACTTTCATGGTAAACTTCGAAGGAATTTGCAGTTATGGGTCGGTCTGCTTACCGGTTGGCGGGAAATTTCAGATGGATGTTTTTTAAAGCCTGCTGCCCGTGGACAACCCGGCACCCGGGTGATCGGGCTTAAATAATGCACGGGAAATATAGCTGTGGAGACAGGTGATGACAGAAACTACCGTACCTCAAAAACCGGATGGGGCAGAAGAGATTGAGAAAGGGGGACTTGAGAGCATGGTCAAAGCACTGCGGAACAGTACTGACCCCCAGGTCCGTCAGTATGCGGCATACCTTCTTGGGGAGGCGAAGAACCCCCGCGCCATCCAGCCACTCATTGAAGCACTTGCAGACTTTGACAAGTCTGTGCGGGAGCAGGCTACGCTTGCCCTTTCGTCCATTGGTAAAGCAGCAGTCGAACCGCTTGCTGCTGCGATGAAGGAACCAAAATGGGAGACCCGGTACCGGGCGGCGGAAGCACTGGGAAAGATTGCGGATGAGAAGGCTGTCAAGCCGCTGATTGCAGCGCTCAAGGACAACCGGGACCATGTACGGTACATGGCAGCAAAAGCGCTGCGTGAACTTGGGGATTCTGATGCGCTCGAACCCATGATCATCCTGCTCAAAGACGAGAACAAGTACGTCCGGATGATGGCTGTGCGGGCACTTGGGGGGATTGGCGGCAAAAAGGCAACTGCAGCTCTTGCAAAAGCGCTTGAAACTGAGAAAAATGAGCAAGTGAGGGAGACAATCGCCGAGGCACTAAAATAGGAAAGAGGATCAGGAACGACCCCCTATACCTTTTTTTACCGTACCTTATTCCCCGGCTCTACCGGCCGGAGCGGCACGAGCAACGAAGCCGCATCCCCTGCCGCGAGGATCATCCCGTTGCTCTCCACACCGAAGATCTTTACAGGGGCAAGGTTGGTGACCACGACAACATCTTTTCCGACTATCTCATCAGGTTTGTAGAACTGCTGCATGCCGGCAACGATCTGGCGTTTTTCCGAACCGATGTCGACAACCAGTTTTAACAGTTTGTTTGATTTTGGTACCGGTTCGCAGGACAGCACTTTTCCTGTTCGGATGTCCAGTTTCTGGAATTCCTCGAATGTAACCACGGGGATCTTCTCCGATTTCCTGTCTGCTTCTTTCACGCGTTTCTGGAGCAGGGCGTCAAGCTCTGCAATCTGCGTATCCTCCAATTTGGTAAAGAGCGGTTTTGGTGCCGGGATACCTGTTGTTCTGACTTCCTGTGTTGCTTCAGAGATCGGGTGCCCTGAGAGTTCATCTGAATATCCCAGCATCGCCCAGCATTCCTGCGCCTTTGAAGGCATCACCGGTTCGATGAGGAGGGTGATGGCTTTGATGAGCTGGACGCTGTTTTTGATCACCTGTGCGGCGGCAGCACGGTCGGTTTTTATAAGTTTCCATGGAGCGTTCCCCTGCATGTGCGTATTGCCAAACGCCGCAAGGCCCATCATGGCGTCCACCGCACCTTTAAATTCATATTCCTGCATGAAACCATGGACCGTTTTCATGCATTTTTCAATTTCAGCGATGATTGCAGGATCAGCTGTTCCTTCCGGCACCCCGCCAAATTCCTTGTGAGCAAAGAAGAGGGTGCGGTACACGAAGTTGCCAAAGATATTGACCACTTCGTTGTTGATCCGTTCGCCAAAGACCTTCCACGAGAAGTTCAGTTCCTTGGTATGGTTGGTGTATGAGAGCAGGTAATAACGCAGGTAATCGGCGGGGAGGCCTTTGTCAAGGTAATCGTCATTTGTCCAGACCACGTAACCCCGTGACTTCGAGAACTTGTGGTCGTCCACCTTCACCATCCCGGAAGCGACAATCGCATGCGGCACACCATAGCCTGCCGCCTGCAAGAGTGCCGGCCAGAAGATGCAGTGGTGGTAGATGATGTCCCCGCCGATGAAGTGCGTGACCCGGTTGATGCCGCACCAGTACTGCTTCCAGTCATTGCCGGTCTTCTTTGCCCATTCCTCGGTGAACGCGATGTACCCGATCGGGGCATCCACCCAGACATACACAACGAGATCGTCACGGCCGGGGAATTTTACGCCCCAGTTCAAAGTCCGGGTGATGCACCAGTCATGGAGCTCCTCCTTTATCCACCCTATGGCGTAGTTCCTTGCATTGGTAGTGCCCTTCACCGTGTCGAGGTAGGGGAGCAGGAAATCCTTAAACCCGGAAAGCCTGAAAAAGTAGTGTTCCTGGTCCCGGAACTCCGCTTTTGTACCGCAGACTTTGCAGACCGGCTCTTTTATCTCGCCGGGCTCAAGGTGCTTGCCGCATCCCTGGTCGCACTCGTCCCCCCGGGCAACAGCGCCACAGTGCGGGCAGACCCCTTCGACATACCGGTCAGGCAGGAACCGCCTGCATTTCGTGCAGTACGCCTGGTGCACTACCTGTTTGTATACATACCCCTTTTCGATGAGCGACTTGACAATTGCAGTCGTCCGCCGGTGGTTGGCCGGGTCGTCGGTCATGCCGAAGTGATCGAATGCGATTTCCATCCTCTTGAATGTCTCATCAAAATGCCGGTGATACTTCTCTGAAAGTTCACGCGGTGACACGCCAGCCTGCTCCGCGGAGACAACGATGGGCGTCCCGTGGTTGTCCGACCCGCACACAAAGACGACCTGCTCCCCGGCCCTGCGCATGTACCGGACGTAACAGTCGGCAGGGACATAGGTGCGCAGGTGTCCGAGGTGGCAGGGCCCGTTGGTGTACGGGAGCCCGCAGGTGACGAGCAGCGGTGGCGTGTTCATGACTAGGTTTTTTGATTCTGATGCGTAATAAGATATGACCATGGTCAAACGGCGAATTCTTCCGACGCGGGCTTTTGGTGGGGAGCCGGATGTGCCGGATATTCCGGTGCTTGCAGAATGGGTTGCACAGAACCGCGGGAAGGCCGGCGACCTCGTCTCGTTCCAGCTGGACCGGGCGCTTACCCTGCAACGCTCCTGCGAAATAACAATTCCCTGCATCGGGGGAAAATTTTACAAGGACAGGGTAATGGGCTGCCTGACCGGTATTGAGACGACAACGGTAACTGGAGAGATCGCTGTACAGACAGGCACGGTGAGAAACGATGCGCAGGGCATCGTACAGGGGAAGAAGAACATCTGGTGTGCCCTCCCCGCCCCTCACATGCTCGGCATCACCGATTCGTATTATCATGATGAGGACGAATGGCACGATGCGATTGCCGGTGCATACCGTACGCTGATGCGATCGATGCGGGACGGGGGGATTGGCGGGCATGTGCTGATCTGCGATGCGATTGACGAGGTAGAACTTTCGGCCCTTTCGCGGCAGAATGTAATGTTCTTTGCCCAAAATCCGGACCGGGAGGGGCTTGCTGCCCTTATGGAATACCAGCGGCAGGTTGTGGTGGACCGACACCATCTCGCCACAGTCTTTGATCTCACAGGCGAATACGAGATCAATACGCTCATTATCCTCGATCCGGACACGGAATCGATCGCGCTTGCCCTGTCAGAGTTCGATCCGGATCAGCTCATGGCCGGAGGATATAGTACCGGAAACAGTGAGGGATACTGGAAAAATCTCGTTGCATCTGCAGGATATACGATCTGATATTCTCCCGGTTACAGGGGCGTCGTTTTTATCCCGATTTTTTATTTTATATCTGCCGGTATTTTTTTTTAAAAAGAGGACGGGGAATGAGGTGGTGACAGATTTGGTCTCTACGAACCGCGCTGCCGTTGCACGACAAGGATTGCGATACCAGCGATAATCGCACAGATGATGACCGGCATTGGGAGCGGGGCATACGTGGTGGGAGTCGCCGTCGGGGCGACCCCTGTCGGCGGCACCGTGGGTTGTTCTGCCGGCTGCAGGGTTGCGTAGAGGTTGACAGTCTCACCATTTGCCGGGTACTGCGTGATGCTGCCGATGAAAGGGACGTAGAGGTTCTTTGTCATTTCATAGGAGTGAAACGACGTGCCGGTCGTTGCAACCTCTACATTGAGGACCCCGTTACTGGTGACCCCTTCATAGGTGCCGTCAAAGAAGACCTGTGCCCCGTCGACGTTGCAGTGAACTGCGTACCAGCCCTTCCCTGAACCTATGAGGGTGGGCGTCGGGGTCGGTATCAGGTTGAGGGTCACGTACACATTTTTAGTCTGTCCCTGCGCCGGGGCAGATGGCAGCGAACCGTACTGGGTGACATACCCGGTCCTGCTCACCGAATATGACGTGTAGGGAGTGCCGGTGGTGTACACCGGGACGGTGAGCACCCCGTTTGCGACCATCCCCTTGTACGAACTGTCGAAATAGACCGATGCCCCGTCAACATTGCAGTACACCGCATACCATCCCTGGTCTCCGCCTATTATTGTCGGTACCGGGGTGGGGGCAGTTGTTGTTGGCGTAGGTGTGGGGGTCGGCACCGGGTTCAGCGTCGCGTACAGGGCGATAGTCTGGCCGTCGCCGGGCATTGCCGGAATCGTCCTGTCGTATGTATAATACCCGCTTTTGCTCACCGAATAGGTTGTGTACGGGGTGCCGGTTGTTGACACTTCAAGGGTAAAGATGCCGCCGGCTATCGTCCCTTTTGTCACCCCGTTGAAAGCAACCGAGGCGCCGTCAACATTGCAGTGGACGGTGAACCAGCCCTTGCCGCCGCCCGGTGGCTTTGGCGAGAGAGTGACCGGGATCTCGATATTCTGTGCACCCGGGGGGAAGTCGATAGCCCCGCTGGCATCGTTATAGTCTGCCTTTGTGATTGTATAACTGGTAAAAACTGGTTCGTACAGGATATCGAACTCGCCCGTGGAATCGGTTGCGCCTTTCAGGTCGCTGTTGATGTACACGGAAGCGCCGTTCACGTTGGTCCTGAACGCGATCCACCCGGTACCGCCGGGAGGGATGATGGCTGCGACAGGTGCTGCGCATAAACACAGGAGAACAGCGGTCAGGAAAATCATAATCAGGGAAATGTGCCTCACAATATCACGGTCCGTTACGTAGTGTGAGGTTTGGGATCGGAATAAATTTGTTCCCCAAACCATAGTGCACGGCTAATGCGCTTCGGCAACATTCACAAA